>JABDLW010000355.1 GCA_013001805.1 Saprospiraceae bacterium
GGCGGTACCGAGATCGAATAATTCATTTATATAGTAGGCTCTTTTGTGCACATTGTTACAATCTTCTGCCTGACCAAAAACATACCGGCATGGAGCGTATACCGAGAGATTGCTTTCAATCATTAGACTTTTCGGGTCACCATTAGGAAGTGTGTCCGAAAGGTGTAGCCGGCCCAGAATACAGTGACCCAATTCATGGAAAATTAATGTTTCCAGTTCCTGATTATTTTCCCAGCATCCGTTCCCGCGCCTCACTCTGACTTCTTTTTGCCCGGTATTGCCACCAGCCAGAGAATTACACTTACCACAGAGCGTATGATCGAGATCGTCCTCATAATGCATGATCAGATTTTTGATCTCCAACGGAACACCATGCGATGCGGCTTCTCGGATAAATGCACTAACAAAAGGCTCGAAAGCCGGATCAACATCATAGACCGGAATAAAAGCGTCGTTTTTATGGCATGAAACAAACAGGTAAAGGATCAGGAAGGTGAGGAAAAATCGTTCCGGAATGGATCTAAACATCAGTCAAAGATAACTGATGCCTTTTCTCTATTTACAAAATAAAAGCCTTTCTCCTCGTTTCTGATTATGTTGTAACCTGCCAGGCATGCCACGGCAGACGGGCCTGCCCGGCATGCAGTAGCAGACGGGCCTGCCCGGCATCTTCCCCGTCCGTACCGGCACGGGCGGGCTTCGTCTCACCCCATCACCAAGCGACGATTTACGGCTTCAACAATCAACTTGAGTATTTCATCCTCCTGGCCCTGAAAATGGCTTTAGCACTGAAAATAAATGCATTTATTTGACAAATCATATACAAATCCATACATTTGTTTGACAAATATGATAATAATGGCACTGGATCAACTGGGATATTTCGAGGAACAGGTACTCACCATTGTCGCTATTCTAAAAGATGGTGCCTACGGAAATGCAATTGTGGAAGAAATCAAAACGCAATTAGACCGTACCGTTAATTTAAGTTCGGTGCACGTTACCCTGTACCGGTTGGAAGACAAAGGTTTAGTAAAGTCACACATGGGAGGTGCAACGCAGGAGCGCGGAGGGCGACGCAAGCGGATATTTACGATTACCAATGCCGGCTTGGCTACAATCAGCATAATGAAAGAATCAAGAGAGTCACTCTGGAAATTGATTCCCCAATTAAGGATGTCATTTTAAATGTCCAGGATGCAAAACCCACCTAAGTTCCCTACGCGGATGTTAAGATTCTTTTGCCCTGGGGATCTTTTGGAGGGAGTAGAAGGTGACCTGGCAGAGGCATTTTATGCTGATTTAAAAAATGGTAGTGGACGACGAGCCAGATGGTTATATTTCTATAATGTCCTGAGATTTTTTCGATTAGAAATTATTTCGAGAAATAAATTTAAAAATAGCATGATCAACCGGGGACTCCTGATAAGTCATATTAAGATCACTCTGAGAAATTTCAGAAAATACTTTAGCTATAGTTTTATCAATTTAACTGGTCTGGCGTTAGGTATCGCCGTTTGTCTTCTTATTTACAGTTATACAAATCACCAGTTACATTATGATGATTTCCATCCCGATATCGAACGACTATACCGGGTAAACCAAACATCTATCTGGGATCCTGAAGGGGGCATGATGGGTAGTACACCACCCCCGCTGGCCCAGCAATTAATTGAAAATTCTCCGCAGGTCGAAAGTGTCTTACGCATCAATACCCCGGGAGGTTATGAGGTAAGGCACCAACATAAAAGCCGTGGCTTGCTCATCTACCGGGAGAACAACGTTTTGGCAGCAGACTCCAATTTTTTTGAATTTTTCGCACTGCCGCTTATCCGTGGTAATAGGAAAAATGCGCTGGCGGGGAAAAACATGGTGGTGATCACTGAAGCCATCGCTCTCAAGTATTTTGGTGATGATGATCCGGTTGGCCAGACAATACTGATGAATCAGGAGCCCGTACAAATAACCGGGGTAACCCCACCTCTTCCTAGCAACATGCACTTTGAATTTGATTTTCTCCTTTCCATGCCATCCAATCCCTCAGTCCGGCAGTTTGACTGGAGTTGGATTTGGACACAAATGGTGACTTATACTAAATTAAAGAAGGGTTCTGATCCGGAAAGTCTGAAAAATCAGGTCACTGAGATCCTAAATCCCCAGGTACGGTCATGCATTGACCGGTTGGGCATGGACTATGAGGAATTTATACAGGATAAGGGTTCCTGGCAATTTGCTTTTCAACCAGTGCGGGATATTCATCTGCATTCTTTAGAGGAGGGAAATCGTATCGGAGAAATTGGCGATATCAAATCGGTTCGGGTTTTACAGATATTGGCCCTGCTCATCTTAATTATAGCCATAATTAACTTTATCAACCTATCCACTGCCCGCGCTAATTTACGCACCAGAGAAATTGGTGTGAAAAAAGTGATGGGTGCATTACGGTCCTCTTTATCTACACAATTTCACATAGAAGCAATAGTCATGACGTTAGTTGCAGCGGCACTAAGCATACCTTTATTTTTCATGCTCATTGCTTTGGTTAAAAACCAAGTCGGCATAGACATCTATTATCACCATCTGATAACCGTTGGAAATTCACTCAAATTACTGGCAGTATTTATAGCCATCGGTTTGGTGGCAGGAATTTACCCTGCTTTTTACCTAACATCTTTTAAGCCGGTAAATATTCTGGGTGGTGAGTCGAGGGATAAAGGAAATCCGATCCGGCTGAGATACATTCTGGTAGCAGTTCAGTTTGCCATCTCCCTGACTTTATTGAGTGGAAGTTTCCTGGTTGCAAAACAATTAAAATTTCTCACAAAGAAAGACCTGGGATTTGATCGTGACAACATCTTAATCGTCAATCACGCCGGAGATCTGGGAGATCAGATAAAGTCTTTTAGGGATGAGATTAGAGCACTACCATACGTTGTAAACGCATCGATCACCATGGACATGCCCGGCCGGGGTTCCTGGGAAGATATATTTATGCGGGAGGGATCAGATATTAAGTTGGCCATCTCACAACTCAAAATCGATCCATATTTTTTTCCGACAATGCAACTAAAGACCATTGCTGGCAGAGCCTTTTCCGAAGACCGTACCACCGACATACATCATGCGATTATCAATGAAACCACTGCCAGACTTTGGGGGTGGTCACCGAATGACGCCCTTGGTAAACAAATTATTTATTTCGAGCTGGAACCGAGACCGACGATTGTGGGAGTTGTGGA
>JABDLW010000362.1 GCA_013001805.1 Saprospiraceae bacterium
TTCCGGCATCGGCTTTAATTTCTGTTTTCCCAAAACCGGTCAATCGTTGCTTATCCCACTTTATTGAATTTGCAGTGAGATTTTTCAGGCTTTCCTCACCAAGGATATTGGTGGCAGAGCCGGTGTCTACAATCAGTGACAGATCTAGCGAGCCCAGCCGGGCATCAATGACCGGAATGCGACCCCTAAATTTAAATAGAATTATCTTTGTGCTGACTTCTTCGCGGTGCCCGGAAGTGGCGGCATCTTTATCCGGCAGTGAAATAGTCATCTCCATTTTAGCATAATCAAACTCTATCATATGTCTACGGAAAAGCCTGCAGCCCAACAGTCCATGTACTGATTTTCCTAAGGCCTGTTCGATCGATTCCAGGTTGATGATTTCAGCATAGACGGACTTCCAGACAGATCCGGCTATTTCTATTTCGGAATATCGGGTAGAGACTTCAGATCCTTCGCCGTTAATTCCATACATGACTTTATCCGACATCTTACCGGCAAAATAATTTTCATTTAAATACACGATGGGAACTCCTGTATCGACAATATAATTACCTTCTTTACCATCGACAATGGCCGAAATGATTATCAGATTTCCAACCAACTCAAATGGGATTACATGGGAACCTATAGCTTTAACATTCATCAGAAGGATTATTAAAAAAGACTGAGTGATTACTTTTGACATGACATTGGCATTTTGGTCAGGAGACCGTCGCTGTCTCCTGACAGATTAGGAAATAATGTGTGCCAGGTAATCTGATCAGATTAGGAAGCCTCAGCAATAGTGCAGGGGCGGCATTATACTGTACCACTTAATTTTCGGTCTCCCCTCGTGGACGGTTTGTTGGGAGTCTTTCGATAAATTGTTACAGTGACATAAAGTTAGGTGAGACCGCAACTCAGAGGCCGTAATATATGTGTCAGAAAACCGGAAATTTCGTTCGGGAATTTAGGCGGAAAGGCTGTTTTTAGAGTGAGTGGAGACTAGATGCGGGAAAAATCGTGCAAAAACCTGGAATCTTCGTGCGGAATAAATTGCGGGAAGTAGGCGGGACAGAAAGAGTGTCGAGGGTTTTGTCACCTTCCATTTCTTGACCGGTAGGGGCCGCACGATAGCCAAAAGTGACAAATTTGACTATTCGTTTTGATTTTGATCATTGTGATAGGGAGCTATTAACTCTAGATTGCTCATGTTAGTAACAGATCGCTATGAATAGTCAGTTTGACATTGATGCAATATGCGGTCTTGATTTCTTTTGCGTATAAAAAATTTGGTAGCTCATGAAAAAAATATGGCAGTATCTCTTTTGTTTTTCTCTATTGCTATTTTATTCAAATATAATTTCAGCCCAAAGCAGCGAATTGGAAACGGACGAACTTATTATTAAATCGTCGACGCCCACTTTTATTAATGCGCACTATGGTTTGAATGCGATGACCCTGCAGAATTACTTTGACTATGCACGTCTGGAACCCGATACACTTCGATTAGGTGATGATATTCGATTTTCCATTTTAGATGGTGAAAGACTTGCCATCAATACCGCATTGATGATACCGGGACAATTTACCACGCTTGATCTGGATAATCTCATTTTTAAGACATTAGGGACAGGACTGGGACGGGAGGAGTGGCAAGTAGGCAGGACAACTGATGCCTCCAATCCTCCGGTTAGCACATTCAGGATCTTGAGATTTGGCGTGGCCATTGGTGGAGGAGCTACGGTCCAAACCGGTTTAGCCATCAGGGGATCTGACATGTATGTGGGTATTGGTACCACCACGCCAGCACAGAAATTGGATGTTGATGGGAATGCCCGCTTTCAGTCGGTTGGGTCAGGTGCTTTTCATAGAGCGTTGAACCTCACTTCAGATGGTACACTCACTACCTCAACATCGGATCTGCGATTGAAAGAGAATATTAAGAACCTTGAAAATCCGTTGGAAAAGGTATTGGCTTTGCGAGGGGTGGCATTTAATTGGAAGAATGATGAAGAGGCAGGACGCAGAATCGGCGTGATAGCTCAGGAAGTTGAAAAGATTATGCCTGAATTAGTATTTAGCAATCCTGTAGATGGTTACCTGGGAGTCCGATATCAGGAACTTACTGCCTTACTGATCGAGGCGATTAAACAGCAACAAAGACTTATCAAGGATCAGGAAAAGAAAATAGGTGAGTTGGAAAAAGTGCAGGCTCGACTGGATCAAATCGAAAGAAGACTGGGTCTTACTTGTCTGACTAATTGAAGCTTGCAGGAAGGTGATTTCAAGCCCATGCTTGGGGCCTATTACTTATTGCAGTCCAACGCCAACTCCGAAAACAGGATTCTTAGATTGGTAATGGGAGCCAATATTGCGGGGTGTTTGGAGACTAAGTTGAATTGGGGTACTTTAATCAACTCACGTGGGGTGATCCGCTAATTGCGCTAATTTTCGCTACTGGGTTAGGTGGCCATACTGGCACAGACATTCGCGCTAATTCGCGAGATTCGCGGACAAATCAACTCAGGTGGGGTGATTCGCTAATTACGCTAATTTTGCGAATGGTTGGGCTAATAAGTCGACACTACTTTGCTACTATATATGAATTTCGAAATTCAGTGGGAGAGCTACCCAATTTCTTTCTAAATACCCGGGAAAAATATTCCGGATCGCTAAAACCACAATCATAAGCGATCTCCGCAATGCTGAATTTGGTCTCTTTTAAAAGCGACTCTGCGTGTGAAAGTCGGATGGATTGAACGATTTCATGGGCTGAAAGTCCTGTCTGTGCTTTTAATTTTCGATACAATTGAGAATTACTGACAGCCATGGAGTGACAAAGCTGATCCACCCCAAAAGTGGCATCATCCAGGTGCTCTTTGATGATGGTTTTGACTTTAATTACAAATTCATTCTCTGGTGCACTCACTTGAATACTTTGTTTTGAGTCTTCAGTATTACTGACGATGCCAAACAATTGCTTATAATGCTTCTGCAGTCTTTCTTTTTGGTCCAGTAATGAGCGAATACGTACCAGCAACTCATCTTTGATAAAAGGCTTGGTCAGATACGCATCGGCCCCATATTGCAGGCCTTCCAGTTTGGATTCAATGTCTGCTTTCGCCGTGAGCAGGATGACCGGAATGTGGCTGGTCCGGGTGTCTTGCTTTAATGTAATGCAGACTTGATATCCGTCCATTTGTGGCATCATCACATCGCTGATGATGATGTCCGGGATATTTTGCTGTGCTTGCTCCAGACCTTTTTTACCATCCGAGGCGGTGGAGACGTGATAATCTCCATTTAAAACGGAGACGATATATTGTATCACATCCTGATTGTCCTCAATGATCAATAGTTGCGGTAATTCATTTAAGTCTGCCCCATTTTTAATGGTCTGGGGTGTCACCACATCTAAGGTGACGACATTTGCCCTATTGTTCGGAATCGAATCAGTTACTATCGGGGCACCTTGGGTTATGGGAAGCACCACAGTAAATTCAGATCCCGCACCCAAAATACTTTTAACAGAAATGTCTCCACCCAGTAGTTTTACTAATTCACGGGTAAGTGCTAACCCGATGCCAGTTCCTTCGGCATTTCGAATGGAAGAATCGTCTACCTGATAAAATCGGTCAAAAATGTGGGCCAGCATTTGTTCGCTTATTCCTTTCCCATTGTCTTGTACCATCATTCGGAATTGCCCACCATTTTCTTTTCGGCAATCAATATTTATGAGACCTCCGGATGGAGTAAATTTTAAGGCATTAGAGATTAGATTGGAAAAAATATCCTGTATTTTCTCTGGATCATAATCCATTATTAATACTTCTGGGTCACTGCTGAATTGCAGTTGAATATTTTTAGATTCCGAATAAGAATGAAAAGACTCGGTCAAGTATTTTAAGTATTGCAGGATATCTCCCTGAATCAAAAGCACGGACATAGCCCCGGCTTCCAGTTTTTGCAGGTCGAGTATTTGATTGACCAGACTCAGTAACCG
>JABDLW010000367.1 GCA_013001805.1 Saprospiraceae bacterium
CCTTAATACTATGAAGATATCTAGGCTAGTGATTTTATACTTGATGTCCCTGGTTTGCACCGGACTTCAGTCACAAAACAATATGCTCCACGATGGAAATGCACCTGCAAGAATCGATATGTGGGAAGAACCCCGCCATCAGTTGGTGTTGTCGAAAGATCAACTCAAAATCATGGATGTTCGTATTCCCCCGGGTGATACCTCTCAATTTCACCAACACCGATTTGCTACCATTTATATCGTGATCAACGACGCTTTGATGTGGGGCCAGGTTTACGGCAAGGATTGGAAATCATCCCGGACTAAGAGACGTGCTAAATATACCATTTCCGATAGGTCGATGTCTTATTTCGAAAATCATGTTTTTCACCGGGTTTGTAATCCCGATACTACAACGATGCACCTGATTGCCCTTCTCAGTACCAAGCAACCTTCACAAGAGGTTTTTGACCAGGAGAAAGGGGTTAATAACAGGTGGTTTCGGGAAACAAGATTGCAGTTGGACCCGCAGGCAAAAAGTCAGGTGTTTGAGTTTTCCTTTCCTGTAGTGATCGTTCAATGTACCTCAGGAGAGAGTGCAGTCTTACAAAATAAAGTGATGCACAGCACCAAGACCGAAGGCGGTGCCTTTTCCTGGCATGAAGCAAATGTTCCATTCACTATAGTCAATAAAAGTGACAATACTCAGGAATTTGTCCTGGTCGAAATTAAATGAACTGGGATTCGCTTTGGAATAAATCTGGATCTTTAGTAACAGACTCTTCTTTTTTTGATTTTCAGTATTTCGCTTTTAGTTCACGAGGCATCCCTAAAGGGAAAATATTTTATTTTATTGGTCTTAGCCTAGTTAGCACTAATATCCAATCCGGCTCTAAATTAATTGAACATCACTCCGGATTCCTTTACAGCACCAATAAATGAGAGAGGTTTTATTCCTAAATTTAGAAATGAAAAACTCGATTGCACAAAATAACTGGACTCATTGTTGGACCACTATGTCGCTACTGATTTTTAATACCGTAGCTCTAATAGCACAACCCGATCTGAATCCTGTAAAAGGTGATTTGATCTACAGCAACAATCTTGATCATGCTCTAACCGTGGAAGACTGGGTTTTGGAAGGTCCGGTACAAATCGAATTTAAGGATGATTGGATGGAGATGTATTCCCCGGATGAAGAAGGTCATCATGTATTTTGGTGCCCCAAAGATTTTCCCGGCTCTTTTGTTGCCGAGTGGGAATTGCAAAATTTAGAACTGGATGCAGGTTTATGCATTATCTTTTTTGCTGCTAAAGGTGCTCAGGGTGAAAGCATTTTTGATCCAGATCTCAAGCCTCGCGGGGGAATATTTAGTAGTTATACTAAAAGTGACATTAATTGTTATCATATTTCCTATTACGCGCATACTCCTAACGCCCCAAACCGGCCTCACAGTCACTTGAGAAAGAATGCCGGCTTTCATAAGGTTGCGATTGGCGAGGCTCCTATTTCTCCATTGTCGACGAGTATTCATAAGGCGACACTGGTTAAAAGAGAAAATCACATTGTCATGTATCTTGATGATCGCAAAATCATAGATTGGCAGGATGATGGCAGATCTTATGGACCGGTTCTCGGTGGGGGTAAGATCGGTTTTAGGCAAATGCAGTGGACCCACTTCCGCTATCGTAATTTTAAAGTATGGAATATCGCCGAAGGTCAAGGATGGCAAAGCGATTGGCCCCGGCATATCATTGATAATTCATCTGCTGGTGCTGATGGAGTAAAAATGGCAGATTTAAATTCCGATCAAAATCCGGACCTGGTCACCGGATGGGAAGAGGGAGGAGTCACAAAATTATATCTAAATCCAGGACCGGAGCGGGTCCGCTATCCATGGCCATCGGTCGTGGTCGGCACCACACCATCGGTGGAGGATGCCGTATTTTTTGATATGGATGAGGATGGATTTCCCGAAATAGTAAGTTGTACAGAAAAAGGAGCCGAAGAGATTTATGTGCATAGACTCACAAACCAAGATTTTTCCGACAGCAAAAACTGGGAGCAGGAGATTCTTCCTGAATCTCACGACAAAATGATGTGGATGTACGCGGAATCAGGACAGATCGATAACCAAAATGGCATAGACCTGGTAGCCGGGGGTAAAGGAGATAAGGCATTTATCGGTTGGTTCCAGGCTCCGGCAGACGCGGGTAATCTCAAAGATTGGCAATGGCATGAGATTTCTCCGGTAGGTTGGATTATGTCGATTATCCTCAGAGATATGGATGGAGATGCGGACCTGGATGTGGTAATAACCGATCGAAATGGGGAGCAGCGAGGGTGTAGGTGGCTGGAAAACCCGGGGCAGGAAAAGGAGATTACGAAACATTGGCAGAGTCATCCTATTGGAGCTATGGGCTTAGAGGTTATGTTTATGACTATGGCCGATTTGAATGGAGATGGAAGGGAGGAAGCAATCGTTTCCGAACGGACCCATCAGACCATTAGAATTTATGAGATGACCAGTGATCTTAATCAGGTTTGGCATGAGTCGGTAATTCAGCTTCCAGACAGTGTGCGTACAGCAAAGTCGGTGGAAGTGGGAGATTTAAATCGTGATGGGATGCTTGATTTTGTAATCAGTACAAATACCAATGGTAAAAATACCGATGGCCTCTTTTGGCTCGATGGACACTTTAAACAGATCTACTC
>JABDLW010000369.1 GCA_013001805.1 Saprospiraceae bacterium
GTCTACAATGGCCAGATCAGGTAAAAAAATCCTTCGAACAGTATGTAAAAAATGGTGGTGGGGTATATATGTATCATGGAGCCACCAACGCCTTTAAGGGGTGGTCTGCCTACAATCAAATGATCGCTCTTGGCTGGCGCAATAAGGAATTTGGCATCGCTGTGACGATTGATGAAAATGAAGAGTTATCGATTACTCCTAAAGGGGAGGGAGAAAATACAGGACATGGAAAACGCAGAGATGCATTGATCACTCGGATAGGTAGTCATCCCATTCATACGGGAATGCCAAAATCCTGGAGAGCGGCAGATATTGAAGTCTACCGCTATTGCAGAGGTACCATAGAGAACCTTGAAGTAATATCCTATGCGAAAGATGAGAAAACGGGATTCAATTTTCCCATGGAATGGGTGGTCACATTTGGCAAAGGTCGGGTTTACAGCTCGACGTATGGGCATTTATGGAAGAATCAAGTTTGGCCACCAAGTATGCGTTGTGTGGCTTTTCAACAAACTATGATACGAGTCCTGCAATGGCTAAGCGGCAATGTAGTTGGCAATTATGTAGATCCGGATTTTCCAACTACTGAAAATCGGATGCTCAGGTTATCAATTCCAAAATAACCTCTCTTCAAAGGAGACTCACTTGTCGGTATTTCCACTAGATCAGACATGACCCCCGTAATCCTGGCTTTAGTCGATCTAAAAAAGAAGTATGATGAAGAACTGATGGAAGAAAGAAGCGCGGAACTATGAAGTATATTATTGAATCAACGATATGAAATTATGTTTAAACAATCAATTATTTTAAGCCTTATAGTGTTGAGTTTGGGAACGGTACTCGCACAAAACAACGCCACAGAAGCGGGAACATTTATTATTGAACCACCAACACTGCAAAATTTGGGGTTTGAATGGTACATCGATGGTGATGATAACCGTAATGCCACGGTAAAGGTTGAGTATCGAATCGCCGGGTCGGGCAGCCAATGGAAAGGTGGAATGCCTCTTCTTAGAATTGGAGGAGAATATATTGAAAGGGCGGGCATTGATTACACGACTCCCCATATGTTTGCTGGAAGTATTTTGGATGTTAATTCCAATACGGAATATGAGGCCCGCTTTACCTTAGAGGATCCTGATGGGGTTGAAGGCGAAGCAGTGAAAGTCGTCAATGTCTCCACTCGGGCTGAGCCAAAGGCCGCCAGTGATGGGAGAGTAAGGCATGTCTATTCTCAATACTATACGGGTGAAAAAGAAGAGCCGAATTACCCCGGTCTGGTTTCTGCCTACGGTGGTTCGATAAACACCAAGGGAGATTGGTATGTGGTAGCAGAAGATCCAGTTCAACCGGGAGATATTATCAAAATACATGGAGGACTTTATAAGGCACCTCTGCTTAATTATCCTGATTGGAACAATATACCATTCGATGGAACTTATTGGTTTACGCAAAAAGGGACTGCTGAGCGCCCTATCGTAATTGAGGCAGCAGGGGATGGCGAGGTTATTTTTGATGGCGCGGGAGCTGCTAACCTGTTTAATGTCATGGCCACTGATCATCATATTTTTCAGGGACTTACTTTCAGGAATGTCGACCGGGTTTTCGAAGCCGGCAGGAAGCATTTAGCCGGAGCAAGTAATCTGACCGTGCGGAATTGTCGTTTTGAGCATGTGGGGGAGGGCCTTCGAACGGAATTTGCCGGTTCAAAAAACTTTCTTATCCAGGACAATGTCATCATTGGTCGTGATGACCGTTTCAGGGTCTACGGTTGGGCTGCCCATCGGGAGGGCTTGATTCCTTACGGGACTCATTTGATGGATTCCTACTATGGCATCAAAGTTTACGGTTCCGGACACGTAATTGCCCATAATTCCATCGCATACTTCCACGATGCCATCGGTATATCAACCTATGGCACCCCAGAAAAGGAACAGGAATTAAGGGCGGTGTCGATCGATATCTATAATAATGATTTACACCTTCAGGTCGATGACTTCATTGAGGCCGATGGAGGTGTGCACAATATTCGTATCATGCGAAACAGGGGTGTAAACACGGCACAGAGCGGAATAAGTGCTCAACCCGTATTTGGAGGTCCAGCCTACTATATCAGGAATATACTCTACAATGTGCAAAAGGGAGGAGCGCTTAAAATTCATGGTGGCGTACCGGGTCTCACCGCTTATCACAATACTTTCATTGCGGAAAACAACGGTGGTGGCGGACACCCAAATTCGAACTATCGAAACAACTTGATTCTTGGTGCCGATGGGCCAACATTCGTTGCGAAATTTCCCTATACAACTACCTATTCAATAGCTGATTATAACGGATACCGGCCCAATCAAGGTGCTGAAAGTCCTGAAAACCAATTTAGGTGGCTGTCACCTACGGGTGAGCAAGCAGAATTTGAGACATTAAAGAGCTTGAGCGAAGCAAGTGGTCTTGAACAGCATGGTATAACCGTCGATTATGATGTTTTTGAAGATCTTCAGAAACCGATTCAAGCACCGGTAGGTACACCGTTGGGTGAAATGCCTGGCCCTGTCTATCATGCAGTTGATCTGAATTTTAAACTGAACCCAAACGGCAAGGCAGTGGACGCTGGAGTAATCATTCCGAACGTAAATGATAACTACAATGGAAATGCACCGGACCTGGGTGCGCTCGAAGTGGGTGGTCCTGCTGTGATCTATGGTGCACGCGGCCTTGATCCGGGTCAAGAGTTTTACCGCTGATCAATTAGAAGGAAAAAATGATCGAGCCATTTATTTAAGCTTATAGAAAGTTGATGTTCCAACAATGAGGAGGTTGAAAAAGAGGTTTGGAATAAAAAAACCCAGAAAAATGATTCTGATAAAATGCTTGAGGTTTAAGAACTTGAAAATAATTCTGCTCAATATTCTGATGGGCGGGATATTCATGTCTTACCAGCAGCTGACTAATGAACAGCAAACTGATCTGCCAAATTCCAACAAAGATAAACCTAACATTCTCTTTATTCTCGCAGACGATGTTGGACAGGAAGTACTTAGCTGTTATGGTGGTGAATCCTACAAAACGCCCCATATTGATGAACTCGCCCGAACGGGAATGCGGTTTCAGCACACCTATAGCATGCCAACATGCGTACCTTCCAGGCTTACCATCATGACCGGGAAATACCCAACTCGTTTTGGAGATATCTCTTGGGGTGACTTTCCAAAATCAGCAGAGCAGAATACTTTTTCAAACTTAATGCTAGACAATGGTTACGTTACCGGAATTGCAGGTAAGTGGCAACTATGCCTGCTAAAGGATGATCCCCAACACCCTGCGCGTCTTGGTTTTCAACATTCCGAACTTTTCGGTAGGCATGAAGGCCCCCGATATTACGAACCATTGATCTATCGGAATGGGCATATACGATCTGATACGAAACCTTTTTATGGTCCTGATTTGTACACGAGAAGTATAATTGAGTTTATGACTAAAAACCAAAATAAACCATTTTTAGCATATTATTCGATGGCACTGTGTCATGAAGTCACTGACGATCTCGAAACACCGGTACCTCGTAGTCCATTTGATCGCTATGACAGCTATCCGGAAATGGTCGCAGAAATGGATCGAGCTGTTGGACGCTTGGTAGCCGCGCTCAACGCTTTGAAACTTAGGGAAAAAACACTAATACTTTTTGTGGCCGACAATGGAACTCCCCAAAATTTAATAGTGAGGGCTGAAGGAAAAGAATTGATCAAAGAACCAATTTTTTCCATGCAAAATGGCATCAAAATCCCTGGAGGCAAGGCTACTCTCACTGACGGTGGTACCCGGGTGCCGATGATTACCAACTGGCCTGGAACCATCAAAGAAGGACAGGTGGTGGAGGACTTGGTAGACTTTACTGATTTCTTACCAACCTTTCTTGATTTGGCTCAGGCACCACAAGCAATTAGTAGTAATATTGACGGATTTAGTTTTTCTGATTTACTACATGGAAAAGGTAAATCGAAGCGCACCTGGACCTATGCGGAAGAGTCCGTTCTACCAAAACCCGGTGGTACCGAGCCTTCTGGAGTAAACTCCGGGTTGCATTACATACGCAATGTACATTGGAAGTTGTACAACGATGGGAGACTCTATGATATGATAAACGACCGGTTCGAACAAGCTCCGATTTTATTTGAAAATGATACCGAAATAAGCAGAAACATTAGAAAAGAATTGGATCTCACCTTCAACAGTAAATTCGATGATAGTCACGATTAAATATTTATACCTTCTGACAGCAAATATTAAAGACTTTCAGGAAATTCTCAAAGGGGAAATCAATGATATGCCATCGTAATTTAGAAAGAAATCTGAATTAATCTGAATATGAGATCAATTTGATTCAAGTAAAGTAAACGCTATGAGTATTGGCCCTTATTCCAACTATTCAATCACACCAGAGAGAAATAACGCAAATAGTTCTACTAATAAAAAAAATATGAGAATAATCGGTAAAATCCATTTGCAGCAAGGGATCATCCTCTGCCTCCTATTGATAATTGAAGTACACGTCGGAGCTCAGGATACTCCTCAAAAATTGCATAACCCTATTTCGGTGGAATACCTCGAAAGTAATTTAACCAGGAAGACACCTCGCCTGGTCCTGAATAAGGAGACCAAACGGATTTTGAAGAAAAAATTGAAGACAGATCCGGTAATTCAAAATGTGTATAATGCAATAAAATTGAATGCTGAAAGTGTATTTAAGGAATCGATTATTAATCTGGACAGCCCACTGGAGGAAAGGACGCAAGATAACCAACTGGATATTTCCCGGGAGATGCTGTATCGCGTAAATATGTTGGGCATGGTGTACCTTGTTGAAAAGGATCCTCGAATGCTGCAACGATTAAATAAAGAAGTGGTGGCCGCCTGCAATTTTCCTACCTGGTATCCTAAACATTTTCTCGATGTTGGTGAAATGTCATTAGCCATAGCACTGGCTATTGATTGGACAGCCGGTGATTTACCTGATTCCACAATTAATTTGGCAAAACGATCTTTGATAGAAAAAGGCATTAAACCCAGCTGGCCGGAAGGTGGAGATCATTCACACTGGGCTTATGGCCACAATAATTGGAATCAGGTATGCAACGGTGGCATGGTGGCTGCCGCGTTGGCGATTGCCGAATGGGAACCTGAGCTGGCAGCAAAGACCATTTATAGAGCTATCGATGGTATGGTCAACGCCTTGGCCGAATATGGACCGGACGGTGTATACCCGGAGGGTGCTACCTATTGGAACTATGGCACATCATTTTCGGTCGTCACCGCAGTTATGTTTGAAAGCGCTTTCGGAACCGATTTTGGGATGTTGGAATACCCGGCATTTAAAGAAAGTGCTATTTTCCGAATCTTGTCTAACGCTCCTTCCGGCCTGGTCTATAATTTTGCCGATTGCGGGGAAAGGCGCGGTCGAAATGGCGACTTTACTTTGGCATGGTTTGCATCGAAGACCGGAAATAAGACATTTTTTGAGAAGGAAATGTTTTTAAAACCACCTGAGGATATGGGTAAATTATCCCGGTTGGCGGGAGTCTCCCTGCTGTGGTTGGCACAATATGAAGAGAAGGCTGAGGGAACGATTCCCACTGCCTGGAAAGGAGACGGCGCCAATCCGGTGGTATTTTTTACCGGCGGTGAAAATGATCCTAATAAATATTATTTCGGTGGGAAAGGTGGCCGCGGTACGGTATCCCATGGCAATATGGATGCAGGTTCTTTTGTTTTTGAATTAGATGGTGTTAGGTGGGGAATAGATCCGGGAAATTACCGGAGTTATGGCCCCATTGAACGCACAGGATTTAATTTATGGGGTAGGTGTCAGGAATGCGATCGTTGGAAACTACTTAATAAAAATAATTTTGGTCACAGTACCATCTCGGTTAATAACCAATTGCATGTGGTGGATGGAATGGCTAGCATCATTGATTTTAAGGCGGGATCAAAGCCGGAAGCAACGATCGATTTGACGCCAACTTTCGCCGGCCAATTGAAAAGTGCACAAAGGCGATTTACGAAGGACAGCCCCAGGTCTCTATTAATTGAAGATGAAATAGAAATCACTGAAACAACAGAATTAATTACCTGGCAATTTATTACTCAGGCAGATGTGGAAATAGTGCCAGGTGGTGCTGTTCTAAAACAGGATGGAAAAAGTCTGAAGTTAGAGAATATATCACATCCTGAATTTACAATGTCTGTAATCTCCCTTAATCCACCTCCTCTTTATCTGGATACGAAAAAGGAAAATTTGAAGCGCCTGGAAATTCGCATTCCGGCTTGGACGATTGAGGGAAATAAAATAAAAATCGAAGTACGTCTTTCGGGAGAATAAGTTTTTTTTTATTTATGGTCTTGTTGTAGATTATCCTGTTAATATTTTTTTGTAAAAATGCAAAAAAGCGGTATTGCCAGAAAGGTGTATTCTGCCACTCCAAAATAAACGAGAGACACCTCGAGTTCGCCAGGCCATCCATGGTGGACAGCCGAAGTCGATGGCTTTTATCTGGTGTTGGTAGAAGCCTGACAATCAATTAAAAACAAAATGTCAGACTGAGTTGATACATTTTTCGCAAAAATGAAAAAAGTTGTAATGACAGAGAGGGCGGCAATCAACCTTAACTCCAATAACAGAAAACGATAGTCACCCTGAGTCTGTCGAAGGGTAGTTTCCGTTAGTTCAAACTTTTTCTTCTCAAGAACTAGGGTTCGACAGGCTCACCCTGACTTTTCGTTTCTGATTTGTACCTAGCAAAACAATTAAATATGATGATTCTTTATAATACGAATAATGACTTGAAAAAGAGCTCGTTATGAGGGTTTGTCATAGGTAGCGGAGTCGAAGCCCTTTCCTCTAATAGATAAAGTTTGAAATTTGTAAATAAAATAGCTCTTCCCATCAGCAATCTGCCATTGCCAACCAGGCAGGCACAGCCTTTTTGCATTTACTGATAATCATCACAGTAAAAAGATCTCTTAAAGCGTGAAAACATCGAATGCTGATTGCAAGGTTGCCAACAGGCGGCTGTTAGATCTATCATAGATTGGGCATACATTTTATTTAAAAAAAGAAAAGGGTAGATGATAACCAAATCTCCCACAGGTAAGCAATGCTTTGTAACAGAGAAGATGGTGCGACCCACAACAGTACCAAATCAATATAGGAAAGTTGTTGCCTACTCCGTTGTGGAATAGTTTCCGCTTTCTTGCTACGCTGACATGATGTCAAGTCTCGCAAAGCCCTTAGACTCCTCCAGTCTAAGATCGACGGCCACAGTTTAGAAAGCGTGAATAAAATAAGCTAAATTGTCCGGGATATAATTTTAATTATTGATGGTAAAGGGATTACAGTCATTTTTTAGCTATGTATTTGTCCTTGGCCTTCTTGCTTGTGCAAAAGTATCCCAAGCACCCAACCCCGATCCGGACAATGCGGGCTTATTTCTTCCCGACGGTTTTGTCGCCTTGGCGGTCGTAGATAGCATAGGCCGTACCCGGCATATTGCGGTAAATGACAATGGCGATATTTACGCTAAAATGAGCTATAACGATGCCATGAACGGCGCCGGAGGTACCGTCGGACTGCGTGATTTGAATGGAGATGGCAAGGCAGACAGCATCGTTTATTTTGGCGACTATATCGATGAAGGCCGGTCGGCGGTTGGAGTAACCCTCCACAACGGTTACCTCTACACCAGCCTGGTGCGCAAGGTATTGAGGAACAAATTGACTCCGGGACAACTGGTGCCGGAAAGCGAGACGGAGTTGGTGTTGACAGACACTGATCCTAATGTGGTAAAGAACTGGCACACCACCAAGCCGCTGGCTTTTGATCACAAAGGCAACATGTACGTACCATTCGGATCACCTTCGGATGCCTGTCAGGATATTATGCAGTATGGTCCGGTCGGGATTCCCGGTGGCCAGGGCCTGGACCCCTGCCCGGAGCTGGAGGAGCATGCCGGTATTTGGCGATTTGACGAAAACAGGATTGGATTGACGCAACGTGATGGTTATCGCTTTGCAACGGGCATCCGCAGTGTAGTGGGCATGCAGTGGAACCCCCGGGATGAAAGTCTATACGCCGTCGGCAACGGAATTGATAATTTTAATACCATATTCCCGGAAATCTATACCCCCTGGCAAGCTGCAGTGCTTCCTTCGGAAACCTTGATGAAAGTAAACGAGGGAACTGATTATGGTTGGCCCTATGCTTATTACGATCAAATCCAAGAGAAAAATGTACTGCAACCTGGTTATGGCGGAGATGGTAATACAGTCGGCCGCGCTGCTGAATTTGCTGATCCGGTTATCGGCTTTCCGGGTCACTGGGCACCAATGGAAGTGCACTTCTATCAGGGAGATCAATTTCCCGAGCGCTATAAGCATGGGGCTTTTGTCGCGTTTCACGGTTCCACCGACCGTTCACCTTATCCGCAAGCAGGCTATATCGTGTGTTTTGTTCCATTAGAAAGTGGTAGAGCCACATCGGGATGGGAGGTTTTTGCAGACGGATTCACCGGTGTAGATACTGTGGTAAACACCAGCGATGCTTTGTACCGTCCTATGGGCCTGGCTACCGGACCGGATGGATCTTTGTACATCAGTGAGTCCAACCGGGGAAAAATTTGGCGGGTCATGTTTAAAGGAGACCGGGACAAGTTTGGTGCAGATGACCTGATCGGCATGGAATTGCGTAAATCGCGAAGTTATATTAAAACACCGGACCCCGAAAAAGATAATTTACAGCGCGGTGACGAATTAAAAGGAGGCATTTTATACAATACTTATTGTGCCTCATGTCACCAAAGAAATGGCAAAGGTGATAATAATCTTTTTCCTCCCCTGGCGGGCTCAGATTGGGTTACCGGCGATGCAGACCGTTTGATTAATATCGTATTAAATGGTATGGAGGGTCCGATTGAAGTGCTGGGAAAATCTTACAACGGGCTCATGCCGCACAACAAGCACTTGGATGATCATTCGCTTGCATCTGTTTTGACCTATATCAGGACGAATTTTGGCAATGCAGCCACTCCGGTTGATGCTCCTGCCGTTGGCAAGATTCGCCTGATCTCGGAAAGCGAGTAACCCTTCAATAACATTTTTTAGAAACGAAATCTCGGAAAAGACAATTTGAGTCTATTCTCTAACTATCTTCACGAAAAGTAAACTGTTTTCAGTTTGGTATTGCAGAGTGTCATGTCATGCGATGATGAAAGACATGGTAAAGAATTTTAAAGGGTATTAATTTGCCCCATTTGATTTGAAGGGCATTACCAAAACGGGCATAATGCATTTTTATGTTGATGGGATTTTTAATTCCTTTCGTAAAAATGTTTATCACTAAAAAATAAAGCTATGAAGTATTATTTCAGTAAAGTCATTGACAGCGATTTTGATCAGGTCATTTTAAATGTTGGTGAAGCATTAAAATCTGAGGGGTTTGGAATATTGACAGAAATTGATGTGCAAGCAACGTTCAGGAAAAAACTTGATGTCGATTTCAGACCATACAGGATATTAGGTGCATGCAATGCTCCTTTCGCCTATAAAGCATTGCAAGCCGAAGATAAAATTGGTACTATGTTGCCCTGTAATGTTATCGTGCAGCAATTAGAAGATGGAAAAGTAGAGGTGGCGGCAATAGATCCGATAGCTTCCATGCAGGCCGTGGAGAATGAAACTCTGGGCAGCGTGGCAGGAAGTGTGCAGGAAAAGTTGAAAAAGGTGATTGAATCGCTCTGAGTTCCCTTGGCACCGTACATGGGCTTCGACTAGTTTACCCGCTGGATAGACGGGCTCAGCCTGACGGATTTTATTTTGCTGATCGATGCTCTATAGATACTTGTCGTTGATAGTCGATACAAAAACTGTAATGATAGAAAGGTTATCACCAGGGCTAAACGCGGGTGGACCTCCCCTGCGATGCGTAACTTCAGTGAAGGATCCAGGGGCCGGGGGCGGCGAAGGCTTGTATCGCATTAATTGAATATTTATAAAATCAAAAAAATCCATTTATTTCTTAAATAAAAGAGTCACCTTGAGTTGATACATTTTTTGCAAAAATGAGAAAAGTCGTTACTGACAGAATGGACGGCAAGCTGTCCGTATTTGTTTTAAAAAAGAGAAGCTCCTTTCGAGCCTTTCGACAAGCTTAGTCGAGGGATTGTTCTCTCATAGTTCAAGTTTTTTGTGGAGAAAAGCCTTCGACAAGTTTACCCTGAGAGAAGCCGAAAGGGCTCAGGCTGACTTTTCGTTATTGTTGATATTCAGTGGTTTATGAGAATCTGTCATAGGTAGCCTGTCGAAGGGTAGTTTACGTTAGTTCAAACTTTTTCTTCTCAAGAACTAGGGTTCGACAGGCTCACCCTGACTTTTCGTTTTTGATTTGTAC
>JABDLW010000380.1 GCA_013001805.1 Saprospiraceae bacterium
CCACAAATGACACCGGTTATGAGATTAGCATTAGGGTTCAAAGAAGCATTCTCGAAAAAGGTTTTAAACGTTGCCTTTTCTCCAATGAAGTCCGCTAGCTCTTTTTTATTAAACCCGGTCAACCACTCAATTACCTCATGTAATTCTTCTTTCGTTCTGCCCTTTTTCTCCACTTTGCTGACATAGTGCGGATACACGGATGCAAAGGTCATTGTTGCTATTCGCTCATCGTGTTCTGGTGTTGTTTTCATGACTGGCAATTTTACTCGATCTGCCAAATTAGTAAAACAGCTCAGATTTTTTGAGTAAAGTTGTTCTTTGCCTGCAAGAATTAATGGAGAAAATAAATGGCCATACAATTTGTGTATGGTTTACCATGAGTCATTACGACTTTTAATAGGTGCAGATTTTAGTGCGTGAACTTCGCGTTCAAGACTCTGCACTTTGTCAGAAAGTTCCTGAATCGCCTTTATGGCTAGTACACCAAAGTTATCGTAAGATAGGGCCATGTAATCCCCATTCTGATGGACCAGTTCCGGGAAAACTTCTTGCACCTCTTGGGCTACAAAGCCCACTGTTTTATCCGATGCCCCAATATAATTATATCGAGAAGGATTTAGCAAAATTACTTTTTCTAAAATATTTTCTAAGGGATGGATGTCTTCCTTTAATCTTCGGTCTGAGGTATTGACATAAGCACCGGTACCGGAGCTAATGTAAGACCTTAAAATACCGTTTTCCACAAATGCAAAGTTACCGCTCAATGTTTCATACAGGTTCCAACCATTCAGACGTAGCCCCACGCTGTCGGCAGCTGCGCCGCCAATTGTTTGAGCGTCAGGGAAGTTTGCCTGTAGCACATCCAAATCAGATTCCGGAAGGGCAGTGTTGATGCCAACATAATTACGATCATCATCAATACAGATCGCGGCATTGTCGGGCACGGCATTGCGAAAGAAATATAATTTTCCATCGTCTTTGGTATGTAGACCCATCAGTTCGTTTGTATTTGGACTCTCTAATAGGAGTAAGTTACCGGCAGCGATTTTTAATCCAAAATCACCAACCGTAATTCGATCATTTCCATCAACATTGAAATCAAACTCCTCACCATTGGCTGACCGAAAGCTAAAATCCTTTCCGGAGCTATTAAATAGATAGGGAGTTGTTGGAAAGCCGTTGAAGAAAAAATTATTACTACCGGAAACACCAAGACTCATGCCCTTGCCCAGGTTGTTTAGTATGCCAATTTCGGCAAAGGCATCCGAATCATGATTTTGTAAAGAAAGTATGGGTCCGGTGTTTTCATTAATGGTCACTGATTGTTTTTGTTGAAAAGCGACTTGGCCCACCACAATAGACATGGAAAATACAAATATGATTAGATGTATGATAAGTCTGTTGGCAAAGGAATTGAAATTGGTTTGGTATGGACTATTCATGATTTAATTAATTTTTGAGATTCTTAAATGTGTCTATTAATGGGTAATATCAGGAGATCCTTTACTGCAGTTAACGCTGGTTGAGTTTTGCGAAAACTGTTCGAGATTTACAATTCAGTTTTGAATTCTGGATCGTAATTTGGCTACCTCCGATCTTAGTTCTTCGAGCTCGCTATCTTGCTGTAAGCGCAGGACATTGAATGCCTCCACGATCAGAGCACTAATTTTGGTATAGTCAAGTGCAATGGCATCGACACCATTTTCTTCGTAAGTGACAAGTTCCGGTAGAATCTCACCCACTTCTTCGGCAATAAAACCGATATCATGTCTTCCTCCACCGTGCTCGTTATCCCAGTCGTATGTAACTCCTCGTAGTTTCGAAATCTTAACTAAGGGATCCTCAATATTTTTAATGTTGTTTTTCCAACGCCTCGAAGAAGAGGTACCCCAATCACGAGCTGGACCATTGGCGTAGAAGTCCCATTTTTCGTTGCCTACGATTCCTCCTTCCGCATAACCTACAACGCCATGACCCAATGCACTCCGGCCATTTACACCGGCTCGACGACCAATCCCCCAGATACCGTAATCACCGATTCCCAAGACACCTGCCGTTGAATCAGCAGATGAGGAGCCATGGATTCCATGGGATTGTTGGCTCGACCCGGCGACTCCATGGCCACTTGTGCTAAAGCCTCTGACCCCAGTCCCCAAATCAGATACACCTTCGACACCGTAAACTGTTGAACTGCCTTTAACACCTGATCCGGTGACTGACTCACCTTTTACACCTGTGCCTGTTTTTGCATTTCCTTCAACGCCAACACCCACTTCTGTGAATGCTCGCAGACCACGATAGCCACCACGGAAGACGCCTCCAATGCCCCAGTTGGATGCAATCCCGTTGGGTGTAGAAGTTGCGGATAAAGCTACCACATCTACCAACTCGGTTAGTGTGACTTCCACTTTTGCTACCGTGTCACTAGTGTTTGAATTGCCGCGAACGTGAAATTGGGAAGTAAATCCGGGAGAAACATTAATCCCGAATCTTCCGGCATTGTCTAAGATCAAACGCCGGGCTCCTCCCGTATAAAAATCAAGAGGTGCGTTGTTAAGCGAATGTAGATAAGTGCGACTGTTCCCAAATAAGAAATTGCTTGATGAAGAAACACCAATATTCAACCGTATATTTTGGTCATTATAGATGCTGAGTAAACTTGCGTCCACTAAACCGGAGCTTACATTTTTAATAGATAATCCGGGCTCTGCATTACCTGAATATTCTACGGTGGAATGTCCGGGATTGTATTGGCCGAAAACCATCACGGGTGCTAAGTAAGAGTACAATCGAAGGATAAAAATTAAATTTTTCATAAGGTTTGAATTAGATTTTAAGAAAAGGGTCATGTAAAAATTAACATGGGCCAGCTCAGGAATATGGATCTCTGGCAAATACAGGAATTCTGAGTAGTCCACATTCAAAAGCAACTCGCACCATACCGGCTGTGTTTCTGACATTTAATTTCTCCAGCAGGTGACGGCGGTGTGAAATGACCGTGTGAGGGCTGATGAATAATTTGTCAGCTATTTCGTCGGTACGATATTCATTGGCTAATAAGTATAACACTTGCTTTTCTCTGGTTGATATGGTATCAAGGTTCATGAGCAATTATTTGATTTCATCACAAATATGCTGACGTTGGGCCGTTCGTGTTTTCTGAATTAAGACATCTTCTTGCTTGAATCGGACATGTGTTGTAAATGCCTGATAAATAGTATCTTATGAAGATTGCTTGTCCATGTAATCATGTGAATAGCTAACAATACTCCTTACTTTTAACTAGATTCATTGCTAACACATCTGCCGGATTACTGGGGTTATTTGCTTTGTTTCGTATTTTTAGACATGAGCATTGACAATTTAATTTTCTCAATACTCCTGGCACTTTGCTTATCACCTGGTTATGCCCAAGAATCCGTTGTTGATAGTCTGGAAAACCTGATTACAGAGGTAAAAGTGGACACGACGACGGTGAATCTTCTGAATAAACTAGCTCTGCTAAGCTTTGATTTCTCGATTCCTCGCAGTAAGACATATGCTACCAAAGCCCTAAACCTGGCACGAGAGATTGGTTATCCTGGTGGTGAAGCATTAGCCGCATATCGACTCTCCTCCATATTGAATGCTCAGGGAAAATTAGACTCTGCACTTAGTTTCATTCAACAATCTCAGCGGCAAGCACTCGAACTTGCTGATTCAGCCCTATTTGCCAAGGGTTTAATCGAGGAGGGTGCGTTGCAAGGCAAGTTTGACAATGACAGCCTGGCGATAAAGCATTTTTTTGAAGCATTGGCTATTGGCAAAGCATTAAAAAATGATGAAATCTGTGCCAATAGTTACTCGGGTCTGGCCATTATCAACACCGGATTGGGTTATTATAATGTTGCAATAGATTTTTTAAACCAATCGCTGGCAGCGGGAGAGGCAGCAAACAGTGCTAAGCTTATTGCCAAGGCTTGTGTCAATTTGGCTATTTTACACGACAGTCTTACGGAACGGAAATTTTATGCAGAAAAGGCCTTACAGGTATCCAGTGGCCGGGATAATATGAACCGCGAAAGGACCTATGCCTACAATACGTTAGGTATACTGCACTATTATAATTTAGATCAGGTTGATTCGGCATTATATTTTAAAAAGAAGGGCCTAAAAATGGCCAAGGCTTCCAAAGATCCTGCTCTTATACAAATGATCAGTGCCAGTA
>JABDLW010000407.1 GCA_013001805.1 Saprospiraceae bacterium
ACTTAAGGTAGGAGGTAATCCATCTGGACCGATGTGGGCTACGGATACTCCGGTGACATGTACTCCCGGGATTACAAATACATGGCAGGGAGCGGCCTCGGCCGATTGGCATTTAAATAGCATGGACTGGAGTTTGTCGCGGCTTCCGGGCACTTGCGATCATGTGACTTTACAAACCGGCATTTCGATGCACATCAAATCGCCAGCTATTGCCAAAGCTTTTACCCTGACCATTCCTCAAGGTGCCGAACTAAGTGTGGAGGCCGGTGCCGAACTAAGTGTCCGTAAATAATTGCCCGGGGAATTGTTATGACTACTGCCTCTCTTCTCCATCTGAGGTTAAACTTCTATCAATTATCATTCTGAAGGCCAAAACTATTTTGCATTTTCGCAGTCGTGATTGCAAATGCACATAATAAAAGATCCAATGGCAGATAATAAAGTAATTTTTGCAATGGAAGGGGTCAGCAAAATTTACCCTCCTAATAAGCAGGTACTAAAAAACATATGGCTTTCCTTTTTTTATGGGGCCAAAATTGGCGTCTTAGGATTGAATGGTTCGGGAAAATCCAGCTTACTGAAAATCATCGGCGGACTAGATCAAAACTATCAGGGTAAGGTGACTTTTGATAAAGACTATAAAATCGGATATCTGGCCCAGGAACCAGAGCTGGATGAATCAAAAACAGTCAAAGAAATTGTGCAGGAAGGCGTGCAACACATCGTAGATGTGGCTAAAGCCTACGAAGATGTATCCGCACAATTGGCTGAACCAATGAGCGATGAGGCGATGATGAAACTCATTGAGAAGCAAGGCGAGTTGCTGGAGCAAATGGATCACCTGAATGGTTGGGAATTGGATCACACGTTGGAAGTAGCTATGGAGGCCCTGCGCTGCCCACCGGATGATGCATCAGTAAGCGTACTTTCGGGTGGTGAAAGAAGAAGGGTGGCCTTGTGCCGTTTACTTCTAAGCAAACCGGATATCCTGTTACTGGATGAACCCACCAATCATTTGGATGCGGAGAGTGTGCATTGGCTGGAACAGTTTTTAAAATCTTTCCCCGGAACTGTCATTGCAGTAACCCATGACCGATATTTTCTGGACAACGTAGCCGGCTGGATTTTAGAGCTGGACCGGGGAGAGGGAATACCCTGGGAAGGCAATTATAGTTCTTGGCTAGAGCAAAAATCAAAACGTCTTGAGGCAGAGGAAAAGGCCGAAAGTAAGCGACAGAAGGCATTAAAAAGAGAATTGGAATGGTCACGGCTGGCCCCAAAAGCGCGTCAGGCAAAAGGTAAGGCACGTCTCAATGCATATGATCAAATGACCAGTGCCGAAGTGAAAGAAAAAGAGGCACGGTTGGAATTATTCATTCCGCCCGGACCAAGATTGGGTGATCTCGTCATTGAACTCAACCATGTCAAAAAGGGTTTTGGCAAGCGGCTATTAATTGATGACCTCTCTCTGAATATCCCGAAGAATGCTATTGTCGGTATCATTGGTCCCAATGGAGTGGGTAAATCCACCCTATTCAGGATGATCATGGGTGAGCAACAACCGGATAGTGGTAACATAACGATCGGAAGTACGGTCAAACTGGCTTATGTCGATCAGAGCCATAAGGACTTACTTCCCGAGAAAACGATCTATGAAGTTGTGAGTCAAGGGCATGAATTTATTAAGATTGGTGACAATGAAATCAATGCCCGGGCTTATTTAAGTAGATTTAATTTTGCTGGGGCCGATCAACAAAAAAAAGTGGGGGTGTTGTCCGGAGGCGAGCGCAATAGATTACATCTCGCCATTACGCTGAAGGAAGGTGGCAATGTGATGCTACTGGATGAGCCTACAAATGACATCGATGTAAATACATTGCGAGCCCTGGAAGAAGCTATCGAAAACTTTGCTGGTTGCGTACTGGTCATCTCGCATGACCGTTGGTTTATCGACCGGCTGGCCACTCACATTCTATCTTTTGAAGACGAAGGAGAAGTTGTGTTCTTCGAAGGAAATTTTGCCGACTTCGAAGCCAATAAAAAAGAGCGATTCGGAAATGTCGCTCCCAGAAGGCCACGCTTTAAAAGCTTGTTATAGCCAATAAAATAGCGGCTCGAATTAGCTGGACTATTTTCCGGGAGGATCATTGACCGAGCTTTCTTTATATAGTAACTAAGTTTAAAGCAAGTTCCTTCTGGATGTCTATTTATGGCAAATTTCCGTCAGTAATTAATACTACAACCTCCTTCTGGTCCGGTTTCGGTCGGATCGAAAGCTCCAAAGTTAATTGAGGAAAAATATCTATTTTACGGCCCTTCGAATCAATCAGAGATCCATGGCTCACACCTTTACAACAATAAAAAACAAATTTGGAAACAGCTTAGTCTTCATAATCTCTATGCTTTTGGCAGTACATCTGCCGGCAGAAGAATTGAAGTCACCCAATGGTACGTTTACCCTGCAGTTTGAGATCAGAAATGGTACTCCATCATACCAATTGTTTTATAGGGACAAAATGGTAGTGGATTGGAGTAAAATGGGGTTGGAACTGCAGAATACCGAATCGTTAATTACCGGATTTACCATTGCAGAATTAAGAAAACAAAGGTATGATGGCACCTGGCAGCCAGTTTGGGGAGAGGAAAAAGAGATCAGGAATCATTATGAAGAGTTAGAAGCAAGTCTGCATCAACAATCGACGGACCGCCGTATGATTATCCGCTTTCGATTGTTTAATGATGGTCTCGGTTT
>JABDLW010000164.1 GCA_013001805.1 Saprospiraceae bacterium
TCAGCTACGAGTTTATCTTTTTGGCAGATATATTCTTTATTGGTGACGCTCCCTTTTTATTAGCGGCGAAATTTTCTTAATTTTAAGGGTGTATCCTTAATTTATATCGTGATATGGTAAATCAAGAACTTCAGAAGACGCAGTATAATGCGATCATAATTCTGCGTTTGCTCATTGGCTGGCACTTTTTGTATGAAGGAGCAATAAAGTTGTTTAATCCCAATTGGACCGCCAAAGGATACATGCTCAGTGCCGAAGGATTCGCTAAACCGGTTTTTGCCTGGTTAGGAACTGATTCACTCATCGGCACGGTTGATTTTCTAAATATCCTCTGCCTGGTTCTGGTTGGGCTCACTCTGCTCCTGGGTATCTGGGAACGGTTAGGTGCCCTGGTAGGCATTGGACTATTACTATTGTATTACCTGGCCCATCCCGCTTTCCCCGGTCTTGATCAGGCAGGGACTGAGGGTAGTTATTTTATTGTAAATAAAAACCTGATAGAGGCGGCGGCATTATATGTCATCTATTTGATTCCAACCGCAAGTTATTTTGGACTGGGCCGGTTGCTGAAACCCGGATTAACTAATTCTATTGCATCTACTTAATTATGGAGGAGAAGAAATCATTTGGAAAATGGTCCCGTAGGGACATGCTCAGAGGCCTTGCCGGTGTCCCCGTTGCCGGTGCATTGTTATGGGCAGGATCGGCTAAGGCCGGCCAGCAAATTAAGGAAAGAGACGCGATTCTCGAAGCGCTGAATATTAATGCCTCACCGCCACCCGACTCGGGTCCGATGAGTGGAGACCCCATCAGGATCGGTATTATCGGCTTTGGCATCCGGGGTCCTCAATTGTGTCGCGCTTTGGGATTTGCCACTAAGTCCTGGAAGGCCGATATGAAAGAACAAGCGGAGAAGAATCCGGAAAACACTCGTCTGCAGGCCTTTCTTGATCAGGAAAATCTCAATGTACAGATTACGGCAGTTTGTGATCTGTTTGAGGTACATGCTATGGAGGCTGCTGATTCTTTCAGTACCGATAAAGTGAAGGTCAAAATATATAAGACCTATCCGGAACTACTTGCGAGCAAGGACGTGGATGCGGTGGTGATTGCTACGGCTGATCATTGGCATGCTCCCATCGCCATTGCCGCCCTGGAAGCGGGGAAACATGTGTACCTGGAAAAACCAATGACACATAATATTGCTGAGACTTACGCCTTGCGTGATGCCGTGCGAAATTCCGACAAGGTCTTTCAGGTGGGTCATCAGCACCGGCAGACACAAAGCTTTGTGACGGCACAGGATGTGATCGATAAAAAAATTCTGGGACATGTCTCACTGGTGACGGCCAATACTAATAGAAATAGCGATAATGGGGCCTGGCAATATCCCATTCATGAAAAAGCAAATCCACAAACCGTTGATTGGGAACAATTCATTGGAAGCGCCCCCATGATTCCGTTTAATGCCGAGCACTTCTTTCGCTGGCGAAAATGGTGGGCATACGGATCGGGGTTGTCAGGTGACTTAATGGTGCACGATTATGACCGGGTCAATTGCGTTTTGAAGATGGGAATTCCCAAGTGCGTGATTTCTTCCGGAGGAATTTATACCCACAAAGACGGTCGGAATGTTCCGGATGTGATGCAAATAAACATGGAATTTCCCGATTTCAGCACGGGTAGCAGTCAAGAACCTGGAAAAGAGAAGGGAATGACCATGGTCTACAGCGCTACCCTGGGCAACCAGTATAGCCGGACCACGGCTTTAATGGGTCATGACGCCACCATGGAACTCGGCAATAGTCTCACCATATATCCCGATGGTAATTCGACAAAATTTAAGGATATGCTGGAAGCGGAGACGATAAACCCGGATGTGCCCATGTATGTTTACGATCCAGCGGCCAATAGTGTCGACGGTATCACATCTGCGACCACCAAGTATTTTGCCGATAAAGGTTTGCTTTGGACGTACCGCAATGGGCGACGGGTGGACTCTACCCACCTGCACATGCGCGAATGGTTGAGTGCGATCCGTAATGGAGGGACTGTTAGTTGTGGCATTCAGGAGGGCTTTGAAGAGGCTATCACAGCTCATATGGGAGGATTGTCATATAAACTAGGCAGGAGGATAGATTGGGACGCAGCGACCGAGACGATCGTGCCGGTTCCGGGATACGATTTGGATGAGGTCTTGCTGATGAATGAAGAAAAATTAGTGTAGAAGGAGTATAGTGCTTTACTTCTTGGTCCGTTATTGTTCGTCTAACTAGTTGGAAGTCCCAGGTAGATTCAATCCTCAACCGAGGCTGTTTCACTGGGAACTTACTTGGGAAATTCCTCTATCGATAAAAAGCATGAGTCGCTGGTAGCGTTACATTTTATTGATTGAGAAGCCTCCCTTATAGGCGTCAACGATCTTATATCTGACCGGTGAGCCACATCGATCTCTTACAAACTCTTTCCGGCCGAGACTTTATTAAGATTAATTGTTAGCAATAAATTCTTCAAAAATTGGATTTTGGGGCTTACACTCCTGACACATTTGCGACTTTTTCTGCGTGCCTTTTACGGCCTGATCCAGGACATCCTCCCAGCGTGGTTCGTCATCGGTACGGAGAATACTCACTTCTTCTCTCAAGGAACCGATCAGGCTATTGGTGAAAAAGCCCCCATTGTTGTTGGAGCCCCAGGAAGATTCACCCTGGCTGGCCCCTGCTGCGACAATTGTCCCAGATGATTGGATAAATAGCTTCTGTAATTTTGGAATACTGGCATTTACTGAAGATCTCGAAGCCAAAAAGCTACTTCCTACCTGTTTGGGAATGCCAATATCGGTGTTGCAGCAGTCACCAATGATCAAATTCAGCCGCGCACCTTTTTGCACAATGGCGTCTGAGATCTCCTTGAGATTCATGCATGTTTCTGCACCAAAAGGCTGATAGTCATTATAGCGGAAATCGAGTTGTGGAAACTTCTCTGCCTGGTCAGCAAAGCGAAATCCATGTCCGGAGTACATGAGTACCACCACGTCATTATTGGACGGCTGAAAGGATGCCAATGTTGCAGCTACCCGTTCTTTGGTGAAATCTTTGTCGGCAATTTCTACCTTATTGAAGTTCATGGCAAGGACATTGGCAATACCCTCGAACTCGTTAGATGCATTGTGTGAATCCAACCGGGTGGAAGGACCAATGTCCGGAATCAGGGTATTGGCTATCATGATAAGATGCAAAGTTGGTGCTTCTGTGGGAACGGCAGTTGGCACCTGAGCCAGGGCATTATTTTTTGCTTCCACCAAAATATAGTAGTCCTCATCTTCGGGCACATAAAACCATTGCAGGTATTCTTCGGTCAATCGACTGGTATGAATCTCGGTCATAGTCACTTCGACAATATCATCAAAATTGTCTTCCCTTAAATGATAATTATCCAGTGCCAGGGGACCTAGCCACACATTGTCATCGTCTACGGCCCAGAAAATATGAAATGGCTCATAACCGGAATCTGTCTCTTCACGTATGTATTGAGATTCCAAACCTTCCATAATCACAATGCCTTCTTTCTGAGAATCGAGATCATAATGATATTCGGTATGAGTCAGATTATATCCTCCATCATAACTATACCCAACCCGCATGTAGATGTCATCTTCGTTAAAGTAGATCATAAACCCAGCATAATCAATTCCTTCACTTGACCAGCGCAAATCGTAGAGTGTCTGTGCCTTGGAGGAGGCAGCCATTAATGCTAAAAATGCCAGGATAGTGATACGTGAATATTGCATGTTATTTGGGATTTGTGTTTAGTTCCGTAAGATAAAATAGTACGCATTGTAAAATCGAAATTTATTGGGAAGAAAGTAAATTGGTGAGTTCAATAGAGATTGTTAAATCAGCAATTGGAAGATCAAGAAAGGATTGTTACCTTAAATGGCCACAATAAAGTATGTGGTGGTCCTGGACCATGGGACCGGTAGAGTCATGGTGAGTGAAAAGTTCCAGGTTGTGAATTGATCAGTCTGATTTTCATATGAAATAAGAGAAGTAAACATTAATCTAAATCAAACAAAATGACGGGAAATAATTTTCCTAAACTGCACAACGCTGCTTGGCCGGGAGTAGTGGGTAAAGGACCTGACTCCGAACCACCGATTTCCCTGGAAGTCATGCTTAAGATGACATCGCGAGCAGTGGTCAATGGAACTAAATTTGATGGCATCGATTTATTTTTATCTGAACCCCATACGTCCATTGATAGTACTGAAGATGAGATAAAAGCCCTGGCTGACCAGGTGGCCGGATATGGACTAGCTGTTGGAAGTGTGGTTGCGCCAGTGTGGGAGCCGACTGGGGGAGGCTCAGCCATGGGCAGTGA
>JABDLW010000441.1 GCA_013001805.1 Saprospiraceae bacterium
CGCGAGGCCTCCTTATCCTCACTGTTTAATATTGACCGGCCGTTGGAAAGTCTCTCTGTCTCCCTGCAGAATGCCCAACAAAATGATATAATGACCCTGGGGAATACCACCTATTTATTAAAAAGAACCAAGGCATCAACGGTCAAATCGGGGATCGACTATAAATACCATCAATCGACCTATTTATTTTCCGAAGATGATCTTTTGCTTCTATCCGGAAACGATGCCGCACACGAAATCACTGCTTTTGGGGAAAATACCTGGCAGCATAAGGGGCTGGCTCTGACGTTTGGTGCAAGATTAACCTACTATTCTGCCGATAAGGGATGGTACCTGGATCCCAAGATGCAGTTAGCGTACACAATAGACGAGCATCACAGCTTTAAGGCTTCTGCCCATTACGCACATCAATACACCCGGCAAATTAATTATGAATCACGTTTGGGGCAGTCTTCTGATTATTTAGTTTTAGCTGATGGAAACCAGTTTCCCGTCGGGAGTTCGTTGCAATTTATGTTGGGTCATACTTTCAGGAAGAATAACTGGCTTATTGATATGGAGTTGTATCATAAAAACCTCGACGGAACCCTGGAATATGCGTTACAAATACCGGGATTCGATGGGGATTTTTCTTCCGTAAAGAACAGGTCTTATAAGATATTCTCGGGAAAGGGACGAGTATATGGATTGGATCTATTGGTGAGAAAGGAATGGAAACATTTCGAAACACAAATTGCTTATACACTAAGTAAGAGCCTGCGCCAATTCAAGGAAATCCGGCGGAATTTACCCTTTCCAGCTCAAGACGATAGACGACACCAGCTCAAATGGTTAAGCAGTTACCATCTGGGCCGGTTCAAACTTTCCGCGAATTTTATCTACAGTAGTGGGAAACCATACTTTGCAATTAATGAGTTATCGGCACAAAATACTCGTAGTGAATTACCTAGAACTGCCATTAGAAACCTTCCCAGCTACCAAAGAATAGACCTGGGTATTGACTATTCATTTCATTTCTTCTCCCAAAAAAGCACATTAGGATTTTCATGCTTCAATATAACCGATCACCAGAATGTGAAATATCTTCAGTACATTTTTTCCATCCCAACCGATAGCCGAATCGGAGCGCCCCTACGCACGGTAGTCGGATCCGAAACTACGCTGCTTGGTCGAACTCTGAATTTTCGTTTTCGCCTGGAATTTTAGTACGATTAATACCTGGAGTTCAATTATGACTCCCCCAAATTTGTCACTGGATTTTTTAAGGCAGCATTTCCTGCCAAAGTCGATATTAATATTACACTCAAAGTCAACACGATAATGCTTGCGATGAGAAATGGGGCTGCCCCAAGATTAATTTTATAGACGAAATCTTCCAACCAGATAGAAGCGATCTGATATCCTATCGGTATAGCTATCATCAGGCTCACAAGTAAAATGCTAATAAATTGCCGGTTAAAAAGTGATATAATTGATTTTATGTCAGCGCCTAATACCCGGCGCACACTAATTTCTCTTGCCCTATGCTGAAGTAAAATGGCAATTACCCCATATAATCCCAGGACACTAAGTAAAATACTGATGAAGGAGTAGATAAAAGCTGTCTGAACGACTTGACTTTCACTTTCATACAATCCTTCATACCAACGATCTACGTGATAAAATGACAAAGGGGTCTGGGTAGACAATTCACTCCAAATTGCTTCAAGATGCTTTAGCGTCGCATCAAAATGTCCTTCTGCGATTCGAATGGATGCACACCGGTTGTCGTCTATACTTAAAAACATGGCCATTGGTTCTATACTAGACGTGGCGAGCGAGTGATAATGAAAGTCATCCACCATTCCAACGATTGGAAATCCTTCGGGAAATCCATCATATTTAATACGTTTACCAATGGGATCTTTCCAGTTTGTCGATTCCAAAAAAGATCGATTTATTATCACCGACAGGGAATCAGATACGCTATTGGAGTGAAAATTCCGGCCACGAATAACCGGAATATTATAGGTTGGGAAAAAATCCGAATCTACGCTAAAAACCCGGGTACCCAATTCACCCACACTTCCCTCCGGAACAAAAGTTGTTGTATAGCTGCCCGAACCGATCGCTGACCTGGCAACTGATACCGCATCGATTACCGGACTTTTCAAAAGTTCTGATTTTAATATGTCAGCTTTACTTCCGACTTCATTATCAATGTCGATTACCAATAAATTGTCCTTGTCGAATCCCAGTGGTTTATTTTTCAAATATTGTGTCTGTCGTGATATTGCTATCGCACAAATCAATAAAACCAGAGAAATCGCATATTGCATGCCCAATAGCAACTTCTTTATCGGGGAGTTAAATGTTGACCTCACTGTAGTCCTCTGTAAAATATTGGCCACTTTGGGTTTTGACATAATATACGCGGGATATAATCCCAGAATCAGACTAAAAGAAAGGGAGAATAGTATGAAAGTGAATAGCAATTCAAAAGTGAAAAGTTCGCTCAATGGCAGATCCTTTCCGGTTAAAGCATTTAACCTGGGTAAGAGCACTGATATTAATGCAAATCCGATTAAGGAAGCGAGGAGGGTCGTAAACATTGTCTCGCTAACGAATCTGCCAATGAGCTGTGCATTGGAAGACCCAAGCACTTTCCTGATTCCCACTTCCAACCGGTGTTCAGAAGTCCTCGACAACGTGATATTGGTATAATTGATCAGGACGATGAAAATGATCATGAGAGCAGAGAACCCCAGGATATATACATACTGGATATTCCCTAATTTCAAACCACTTTGATTTCGAATATCATTACTGTGAAGGTGCAATTCATCAAACGGTTGTAGTCTCAGAAAATACTGGTCAGCACGTTCCGGAAAATACGTCGACATCATCTCCGGCAATTTTCTCTCCAGCATGTTTATGTCCGCACGCTCATTAATTCTAGCATAAGTATATATCCCCTGAGCCAACCAATTATTCATCCAGGTGTAGGCAAGGGGTCCCACTCCAGGTACTGTAGTCGACCATGATCCAATCATATCAAATTGCATGGAGGATCTCCGCGGTGGATCATCGACTACTCCAGTGACGATATATTCGATATCTCCAAAGCCCTGTATTGTCTCACCAACCGGATTGGCATTTCCAAAAATGATTTTAGCAAAAGATGCTGTTAAAATAAGTGAACGAGGTTGTGCCAGGGCAGAACGGGCATCCCCGGTCAAAAGCTCAAATGAGAATACATCGAAGAAAGAAGAGTCTGCAAAAATCCAATTGTCGGATTGAAACGAAGTTCCATCCCGATAGAGTATGACTTTCTCAAAAGGTCGTATTCTGACAACTTCTTCAACCTCAGGAAATTGACTCAACATCGTAGGACCCATCAAACCGGACGTCTCCGCTGTCAGGTGATCAATATGCTCCGATGCCAGCAGGTGTCTCTTATATAATCGAAAAATCTGGTCGCTTTCCTTATGAAACTGATCAAACTTTGTCTCATCATTTATATAAACCAGGCAAAATAAGCTACAGGACACAGCAAAGATCAATCCGACCAGATTAATGGCAAAAAATTGCGTGTGCCGTCGCATTGCCCTGATGGTGGTTAGGATATAATTAGACCAAATAGAATAAAACATGAATCTAAAGTTTTCCGGATCGCGAAATCTCCATCTGACAAAACCAGTTGCGTGCCAAAAGAACAACCAATCAGCATTGAGCTTCTTCATGCGGTAAATATTCCGCTCATATTTCTCGTAGAGGTCTCCTAAAATACCCTCGGAAAGATTGGAGTGGCAAAACCATTCCACAAAATCTATAACCCAACGTGGTGGCCCCGATCGTTTCATTTAAAAGCCAATTTTGAAATCGAGTTCCAAAGTTGATTGCGTTGATCCCGCACAGCAGTCAATGCTTTCCGTCCTGCAATGGTTACAGTAAACAAGTGCTTCCTTCTACCTCCTCGCGAATCAGTGGCACCGCCATATCTTGAATTCAGGTAGCCTTTTGCCAGAAGCCGTTGTAAGACCGTGTGAACCGAGCTGATCGAAATGGATCGGTCACAACGCTCATGCACAAAATTCTGAATCGAAATTCCGTAAGCATCATCATACAATGCAGCCACCGATAGAAGAATTAACTCCTCCAATTCACCCAGATTGCTTCCCTTCATTGACAGGTCTTGAAAAAACAAGAATAGGTATTTCTTTCGTATTTGTCAAATATCTTCATTCATTTCTTTCATATTTGTCGTATCAAATACATGCAGGATTCCGTTGCCATGCTGCCAGTCACATGTTATCATGTGTTAGAATAAAGAGCTTTAAGACAATCTTCAGGTGAGCAAAGTGGTATATATTTTATTGATTCAGTGATTTTTCAGCTACCATTTTCCGGATCTCAATTCAAAATTCTCATACAACAATTCACCATGTGCTCCCGGTAGCGACTCAAAAAACAGCCCTAAAATTACGCCCGAATTGTCCTGAGATGGAACCATTATTGGAACATTTGGAACTATTGTGGGAGCGTAGTAGGACACAGAGATCATAAATTTAAAGTATGGATACCGCATAAGCAATTGGGCTTATTTAGAGACGGCTTAGAGGACACCAAATACGATCTTCATCGATGGTGCATTAAAGAATACTTGCTTATGCACATTTAGACATCCAACAAACGACAACAAATAACTTCACCAATGAACAAGATTTTTATCCTATTGACA
>JABDLW010000467.1 GCA_013001805.1 Saprospiraceae bacterium
GGTTTCTTACGTCCGCATGTTCCCCTTTATGTTCCGGAAAAATGGTTTGATCTGCATCCTGTAGCGGACCTGGAAGTGCCACCCTACCGATCTGATGATCTCGATGATGTACCTCCCGTGGCTCTGAAAATCAATGATCTCCCCATGATGCCTTCGACGGAGTGGGCCATAAAAAGCGGGGAATGGAAAAACATCGTACAAGCTTACCTGGCTTGTGTGAGTTTTGTCGATTACGAAATAGGAAGGGTGATCGCGGCCCTCGAGAACAGTGAATTTGCGAATAACACCGTGATCGTCCTATGGTCAGATCACGGATACCGTTTAGGTGAAAAAGGCACTTTTGCCAAACATGCCTTGTGGGAACCAGCTACCAACGCACCTTTGATGTTTGCTGCACCTAGCCTTCCACAGGGCAAAGTAGTCGATTCGCCGGCAGAAATGCTTTCCATTTATCCGACACTTCTGGAGTTATGCGGACTTCCTGCCTATGAAAAAAATGAAGGGAGGAGCCTGGTATCGGAAATGCTAAATGAGCAGGGGGATGAGGGGTTTGCCATAACCACATTCGGAATGAATAATCACACAGTCAAGTCGAATCAATTCAGGTATATTCGATACGAGGATGGGGGCGAAGAATTTTATGATCATGAGGAAGATCCGAACGAGTGGACCAACCAGGCAAACAACCCTGACTATCGGTATGCGTTAGACAAACTGAAACAATATCTACCACAAATCAATGTACCCTGGAACCGATTCTCTTCCTACACATTTCAACCCTATTTCGTCGAGCAAAAATCAAGGACCGGAGGTGTAGATGAAACAAGCAGGGAGACCGGTAGGGTGCTTAAATAGGTGGTGAGTAGCCTCAGCCGAAATTGCATTTGCAGCATAAATCGAAATCATCACAACTGATTTATTGAGTGTTTACTTGACCTTTGCTCCACGTAATGCAAGAGGGTCAAACCGATAGGGTGATTCTCCTGCCGCCCATGCCATTCCCCGCAGCATGAGAATACGAAAAAAAGGATCGTCGAAAGTCCAGGTGTAGTGCCCTAAAATACTTCCAAAAATTCTTCCCTTTCCATACTCAAATGTCCAAAAGATTGGTTCGTCCTTGGTTGGTTCTTCAGGCCACTTTTGTTGAATTGCATTCATGTTGCTAAAATCAACAGTCCCATCTGCCTTACGCACGGCGAAATTGCCGACGGTCTCCTTAGATGAGGCAATGATGCTCACTTTGGATCGATCTCCATACAAGGGCCAATAAGCTTCGTCCCAGAAAAATATTCGCTCTGGCAATCCGAGGCAAATAGGATCATCTGTTTGTGCGATATCCAGATTTAGAGGACCGTGTCGCCAGCGGGTATAGTCCCAATGCCAGCTCAGACCGATCAGGTCAACCACTTCGTCCTCCATATTCGTGCCATCTGCTACGACACAACTCATATGAATTAATGCAAGGCCACCACCACCCTCCAAATATTTCTTTAGTTGAGCATTCCTCGCAGTACTCCAATTTACCACAGAAAAAGCAACGATGAGATCAGCATTTTCGAATTGTTGACTGGTAGGCCATTCCCAGGCAGTTTCGATTGTGACGCTCGGAGCACCCTTTTTTAATTGATCAGTTTTAATGGAGATTGGGGGTCCAAACATATTGATTTGATCGGCATCGCTTCCACTTTGCTCACCACCCAATAGTAAAGCCCAATTCTTTTGCCACAGTGGATAATCATGCTCATGAGGACCATGATCCTTTTCGCTGGCGAGCAGAACGATGCGCAAGCTTCGAAGATTCTCTTCCGGTATTTTTGGGGCTTTTGCCAGCACAGACGAAATCTCCTTTATACTTCGGGCCTCAGGTGGGGCAGGCTCCACTTGCGCCAGCGTGGTGGTTAAAGTAATTAATGACAAGACAACAACAGTGGTGGATGAGAACTTCTTAATTCGTATCATGCTTGATATGATTTTATGTTGGTCATGTGCTAATGGTTATATTTAATTTTTTTCGATCTCGAGAGAAATTTGTAATAATAACTCTTTTGATTTTGTTTGCCATAAAAATTGTCACCCAAACCAGATAGGCTTTTCATTGCGTAAGCAATATTGAGGCCTTCATAGATGGGACTCATTTCAGAATCTCGACCATCGGATGAAAGATGTTCATAGAATTACAAAATCCATTCTCTTAAGAATTCTATTTCATCCAATTTCTTTTTGACTTGTTTTGTTTCTCATGGTATACAGGTAAATTCTAATTTAAAAACTAGTGTAAGGTGCAAGTGGCCCGAAGTACATATTTGATAAAGCATGAAAGCCTCGACTTACAAAATTATTGTAGCCCACCTCTAATTCGATTCCCAGTCTTTGGATGTCCAACACCTCCGTAGTAGTCTATCAGTTACTGTTCTCTTCCCCTAATTGCACGATAAGATTTAGCACCTTGTACCCAAATATCTAATTTTGGTCACCATACCCAAACAATCTCATATGATGACGTGCCCCAAGATTTTTGACAAAACACTTGATCTCAAGTTGGAACTTGCTCATGTTCGGGACGTTATGCCAAGGGCGCATAAAACCAGATCATTAGTACCCATCCGACAAGTTAATAAATTCCCTCAGTTGTGGTCCAAGCCATACGTACATATGACACGAATAAGTGCATTGGGAGTGTCGAGAAACCCTGACGAAACGACTTTATCTGAACTTCGTATTAACCTCTTTAGCTGGAAGTATTACTTGATTGCGGAAATTGTTAAATGATTAGCCTGTGAAATTAGAGTGCCAATCCAGTATGGAGCAGAACAGTTTTCTGAGACATACTCGCTATTTTAGTAGCGTAAATGCTGGTTCATCCAAACATAGCATCATAATTCTTGACCAATTGAAATATGATGAGAGGAGCGAAACCTGTGAAGAGCCAGAATTTAGAAGGAGATTCATCTGTAAATACTATCCTATCATGAAGCACATTTATAGCGCGGTAGGCTTTATGCTATCAACCCTCATCCTATCCATGATCCACACTTTGGATGCTCAGAACGTGTCCACGGAAGAAGTGAAAATGGTCGAGAACACTCGCCATATAGTGGAGCAACTCGAAATTGACTCCGTTTGGGTAGCCAATAAGGTGTCATTTGATTTACATACTGTTGGCAACAAGCAGTTCGTGGCCTATTATGACAAGAATCGCATGATGACGGTTGCTTCCAGGGAATTGGGATCTGATCAGTGGCAAAAGAAAACGTTGCCCAGTAGATTGATGTGGGATTCGCATAATTATGTGGCACTCGGTATTGACG
>JABDLW010000484.1 GCA_013001805.1 Saprospiraceae bacterium
GTTCTAAATTTGTAAAAACCCGCGGCGTCTTAAGCATTTGCAACAGAAAACGCTGGGTGTGATTTACTTCATTTGGCACCAACAAAACCCATCCCTTTCGAATCGTAAAAACTAACTACCGATCACACATTCCGCAGTACGTGGCCGTTTGACATGAATCGCTGCGGACTTTACTTAACTCATGGACTATTTAGCAGTGGTCTGGAGCTTGTAGCGAATTTGCCAGCTTCGTAAGCCAAAAACTGCCAGTATCGTATAAAGAGCGAAGAGAAGACTTATGAGCGGCAGATCGCGTGTATAGTATACTACCACACAGACGGAGTCTATTACTATCCAGTAAATCCAATTTTCCAAAACCTTCTTAGCCACCAGATAAGTGGCCACCACAGCAAATGAACTCGTAAACGCATCAATATAGGGCACTACCGCACCCATCGCACCAAAAACAAATCCCAAAACCAGCGTACCTGCTATGCCCAAAACGATTAATCCCAGATGAGACTTGAGTCTCAATACATGGATTTTTACCGGATCATTTTTTGATTTTGACCAACTGATCCAGCCATAGACTGACATGACCATATAAAATACCTGTAAGACAGTGTCAGAATACAGGCGCGCTTCCAGATAAATAAAAAATAGCAGGGTGACTCCCACCAAGCCAAAAACCCAGCAAATAATCTGTTCTCTGGCGGCAAAGATGACATACAAAACATTGAATAACACAGCCAACCACTGCAGCCAACCCAGGGAGACGGCTGCAGCTACGATTTCCATCATCTCAGTTCTGGATCAACTTTTTTAGTTAACTTTTTCGACAAATACACTAAAAAAAGCCTGCGTAACGATCGGTTCGGTATTGGCCAGCACATCAACGGTTATATCTTGTTGGCCTTCCTTGTCAGTACTGTCATACTCTATGTCGATTGTAGCTTCTGCACCTGGCTGGATGGCTTCGCGAGGCCAGTCGAGTTCTGTGCATTCGCATGCTGTGGCGATTTCAATCAATAAGTCAGCATTACCGGCATTAATGAATTTGAACGAGGACTTCTTCTTCTCCCCTTGCTTCAACCTTCCTAAATCAATTTGATCTTTATCAAATTTGAGAATGGGCATACCATCCAGGCTGGCTGATCCGTTGTCATTCCCCCCGGAAGCTGGAGCTTTCTTCTTATCCTTAGTCACCTCGATGGTTTGTGGGCCCTCGATGATAGTAAACTCTGTTCGCCGGTTCAAGCGGTGTTCTTCCTCGGTACATTCAACACCATCCACACATTGATTTAATATGCGTTTTTCTCCGTATCCCACTGGCTGGATCCGCTTGCCATCGATTCCTCGTTGCACCAGGTATTGTTTTGCTGAATTGGCGCGCCGCTGCGATAACCGCAGATTGTAAGAATCTGATGCACGCGAATCCGTATGGCTGGATAGCTCGATCACCATGTCCGGATACTTGATCATGAGGTCATAAATAAAGTCCAGGTCACCCTCGGCATCAGGGAGAATCTTGTCATCATCCAGGTCGTAATAAATATTGTTTAAGCGGATCGGCTCGTAAATGGTTAGAGTCTCTGTTTCCTCCTTGTCCATTTTGGGCTTGGGTTTAAGCCTGAAAGTGCCACGAAAGTTTTTGGATTCCCTTACTCCTACTGTATTGAAATCTGTGGTATCCGGATAATATCCTTCCCGTTCTACGATGACCCGGTAAGCTTTGTCCGGGTCTACGGCAAAGTCAAATTCATGACCCTCCTCATTTTTTTGGACGTCGGGAAAACCCAGCTCCTCAGCGATTTTTTGATACATCTTAATCGTGGCCCCGGGCAATGGAGTTTCTTCTTCAAATACCGATGCCAGCAACTTGATTATAATTTCTTTTTTAGCAAAAGTGAAAATATCATCACAACAGGTTTTACTCTTCACTGATCGGGTACCATCCCGGTTAGAAACCAAATAACCAGCATCTTCACCACCTGGGGTGTAGTAAAGATCATCTACTGAGGTGTTAATGCCTTTACCCATATTTTCTGCCGGCAATAATTTGCTACCGTCCCATTCGCTTTTGAAAATGTCAAATCCACCAATAGTGGGATGGCCATCGCTGCTAAAATATAGGTAGCCTTCGGAAAATTGCGGTGTTATATCGTCGCCCGTAGAGTTGACTGCTTCGCCCAAACTTACGGGCATCCCAAATGTACCATCGCGATTGATTGGTGCGTAAAACAAATCTAGTCCACCAATGGTACCTGGACGGTTTGAACTAAATAATAGTACTTCTCCACCAAACAGATCTGCCACTACCGGATGTTTATTTATGAATTGGCCATTTAGGCTTGTAATGGGTTGCGGTGCACCCCATCCTCCGCGCCCACCGGCGTCGCTATAATAGAGGTCTGATACGGTCACCTCACCACCCTGAGCAATTGCCCTAGTGTAATATAGTCTACTACCATCCGGAGAAAAGGCCACATGGCTATTATGAAAACCTGGTCTATTGATTTTATCGCTTATTGCTTTACCCTTCTGAAATCTGCCCTTCTGGTCGAGTCTGGCTTGCATGATCTTTGCGTGATAGTCCTCGCTTTTACTGGTGACTTTTATGATCTCGTCCTGATCAAAAGACACGTAAAACAAATCACCATCTTCATTCACAGCAGGTGACGACTCACTGTTTCTGGTGTTGACCCGATTGCCGGCGTTTTCAATCAAAAGGTCCGCTGGAGTCTTCAATTTTTGAGCCAGTTCGATACCAATAAGTTCATTTTCGATCCGATCTGCATAAGCCGGTAATTTTCCACTGTTTTTCAATTCAGTAAATACCAGGGCTGCCTCCTCATATTTGGCATTTTTTTTCAGAAGTCGGCCGAATTCAAATTTCAAATCCGGATAAAGAGTAGCGGTATCTTTTTGCACGATCCTTGCATACCATCGCTCCGCCCGTTTATAATCCCGCATCTTATCATGACACAGTGCTATGCGTTGAGCCAATGCAGTCTCCCGTGTTTCCTTGTAACACTGTTCATACCACTCGGCAGCATTATAAAAGTCCAACCGGGCAAAAGCAGTATCTGCGGCTTCCAGCTTAAACCGGTACGGAATTTCATCTATGGGTTGTGCAGTACCCATAAGTACAAGAAAAAACGCAAATGGTATTAAAAAGAGGAATCTTGTTCTCATAGTAATCATTAAAATCTAGGACAAAAAATTACCGGATCGACCTTAGGCCTTTTGTAAATTTTGGCGATATAAGCAACCCCGATCTCAAATCCATTGTGAGGTGAACTCAATGCAGATAAAGTAAGATCATAGCTGGCTCCGACTCTCAGATCTTTGTAGTCCACTCCCAGCAGTACTTGCAATGCATCTCCGATCCTATATCCCAATCCTGCCTTTAGAACGGTACTTTCACTCGGAATCTTATACCCAACCATTCCCTGCAAGTCGAGTTCGCTAGCAGGTCCAAGGGACTGAAACAGGACTGAGGGCAATACCAGGAACTTTTCATTTAAATCCATGTAATAGGTACCATATCCGATAATCCGCATCGGCAGTTCGGTTGATGCTCCGCCTCCACGAACCGCGTTGTCCGGCTTGTTTATATGCATGGCACTAATGCCGAGACGATAGAAAGATTCGCCGGTCGTTCTGCCCGTGATTGTTAGTCCAGCAGATATATCCAGATAACTCTTGGGTGAATCCTTGTCCGGAAGTTGCTCCTGTGTCTGACCATTATCGAGAATGCCGTCTTCAAATTCAAATTGGCCATCGATCTTCTTTGACAATGTACCAAACTGTCCCCCCAGAGCAATCACCGTGTTCCGCTCTTCATCCAGTGCAAAATGATAGGCCGCAGAAGAAAGCAAACCACCTGTCGTGAGAGTTCCACGCTTTGACTGAGCTCCTGAAGCGAAGGGAATGTATTCCGATTCGGCTTCATCCTGGAAAGCAAATATGCCGACTCCGATCCAGTCTTGTTTCCTAAAGCCTTTAAGGATGGGACTGTCGAGGTAAAAGGAGGGTGTGTTGTAAACACTTGCCCACTGATCACGATAGATACCACCCACCCGGATTGATCCGTAGAAACCTCCTGTCATTGCCGGATTATAAGAAAGTGGTGCCAGGTTGAACTGGGTAAAATGAATGTCCTGGCTATACAAAAAACCACTGGCAAGTGTTAGCAAGACCAATTGAATGATTCTAAACTTGAATGTCATAAATTGGTACAATTAAGATCAATAATGATGAACTGATATGGTTAAACAATGCAATATTACTGGACGCAGGGGATAATATCCAAAAATACCTATTATTATTTAGAACGATGTTTGTTAATATTATTGCTGAGCTTTTGATGCATTTCATCCAAGCATAAATGATACGCCAGGAGAATGGCTTACTTTTGGCCTGATATGCAGCGATCCATGACCCATCGATGCCTCAATGGTTTCTTGTTGGCCGGCCTTCTTATTCTCCTTAGGCCTGATCTTTATGCACAATCGTTTCTTGTCCCCTCTGACACATTTAGTCAATCAAGGTTTTATACAATCGCCGCCTCGGGAGCTTTGATTTATGGCTCCACTGTTGTGGGACTCAATCAGGCCTGGTATAAGGACTTTGCAAAAACGTCCTTCCATTTCTTTGATGATCGGGGTGAGTGGTTAAATATGGATAAGGCAGGTCATATATTTACTACCTATTTCGAAAGCGAAATTAGTTATCAGGGTGCGAAATGGACGGGCATGAAAGAACGGAATGCGATTTGGCTTGGAGCCGGACTTGGCCTTTTTTATCAAAGCACTGTTGAAATTTTTGATGCTTATTCATCGCGCTGGGGTTTTTCAGTGGCAGACATGTTATACAATGTCGTTGGAGCGACTTTATTTGCCAGCCAACAAGCAGCCTGGTCAGAGCAGCGCGTCAGATTCAAAATATCGTCATGGCCCAAACAATATTCCTCTTCACCGATACAATCTACCAGCGGCGATTTTGCCAGTTCCTTGAAGAAGAGAGCCAATAATTTGTTCGGTACCGGTTTTTTCGAACGATATCTCAAAGACTACAATGCTCAAACCATCTGGCTCTCCATTAATCCCAAATCCTTTTTTCCCCTCTTAAATTTTCCTGTTTGGCTCAATATTTCCGTGGGATATGGAAGTGAGAATTTATATGGCGGATTTTCAAATAGTTGGATGGAAGGCACACATTCTTTTTCGCTTGATAAAAAACAATTTCCCAGATCAACACAATGGTTCCTGGCACCTGACATAGATTTCAAAAAAATCAAAACCAATAACCCGCTCTTAAAGACCGTATTTTCAGTGCTAAATATTTTTAAAGTGCCATCACCAACGCTGGAATATAAATCGGATGGAAAACTAAAATGGCACTGGATCTTTTTGTAGAGCAGCTAACGGTAAAAAGGTGATTTAATAGACCGCCTCGACTATCCTTCTGATCGTGTCAGTATCACCCATCGTATAATAATGCAGGCAGGGTACACCAGCAGCTTTCAATTCTTTTGACTGAGCAATACACCACTCGATTCCAAGTTCGGTCGCATCTTTCTCATTTTTGATTTTTTCTGCTTCCCGTACTAATTCGTCAGGCATATTTACATAAAACATTCGCGGTAATGACTTTAACTGGTATAACTTGGTCAACGGTTTTAATCCGGGAACGATGGGCACATTGATACCCATTTCGGTGCAGGACTGCAAATATTCGAAAAAGCACTTATTGTCAAAAAACATCTGGGTAACAATGTAATCGGCACCAGCTTCAATTTTTGCTTTGGTATAGCGTAAATCCGTTTTAAAATTTGGTGACTCAAAGTGTTTTTCCGGATAACCTGCGATACCTATGCAAAAATTTGTTTGCGCTCCATTTTCAATATTGGAATCAAGATATTGGCCACAGTTCATAGCTGCAATCTGCTTGACAAGATCTACCGAATAGCTGTGCCCTCCCTCTTCCGGTATAAACCGGCCATCAAATTGTCGGGCATCTCCCCGGATAGCCAGCACATTGTTGATATTTAAAAAATTGAGATCGATCAGGGCGTTTTCCGTGTCTTCCCTGGTAAAACCTCCGCATATCAGGTGGGGTACGGCGTCAACGCCATATCTGTGCATGATAGCAGCACAAATTCCCACGGTCCCAGGCCGTTTTCTAATAGATGTCTTTTCGTAGTATCCGTTGGGGTTCTTTTGATAGATGTACTCCTCCCGGTGATAGGTCACATCAATAAAAGGAGGTTTAAATTCCATCAGGGGGTCAAGAACGTCAAAGATCGACTTCATCTTGCCTCCCTTCAGTGGAGGCAATACCTCAAAACTGATAAGTGTTTCTCCTTTCGCCTTTGCAAAGTGTTCGGTAACTTTCATGTCGACTTACCTGATTGATTTTTTCATTATTTTAAACCGAATGAGGCGCAAATTTAAGTGAATTATTCAATTGCTTGGAACACACTGTCTGCCATACGCTCTTTCGAGGGATCTTCCAGCTTACATTCACTTTGAGTGGGGGATAATAAATGACGGACTTATGAGCATTCGCACTCGAATCTATTAATCTCGAACCAGCCACCATTTGGCCAGGACAACAATGAGGCTACCGGCTATCCTCCGTCGAATTCTTCTTCTTAAAGTCGCCATCTTTCCAGGCTTTAAAAAACTTTGCCCATGCGAGGGGATTAAGAATATTCATGGGTTTAGTCTGTCCAAATGAATAGTATGAGTCTGCCTGCCTTCTCAAATAGAAACTTCCTGTTTCCACTCCGTCGGCGGGTAAATTCTTTCTCAGTTTTCCCATCGTAGCAGCTGCCAAATTGGCTTCCGCACGATCCTGGAGATCTTCAGCAACATCCAGGGCTAAAAATTCGATTTTGAAATGTGCGCGACTCGGCCAGGGATAAACGACAGTCTCAGGCAGATTTATCGTGTCCTTACTCATTAACTGATAGATTGTATAACGATTGGTCGTTAAAGTATCGGGTATCACAAAGCGCACCGTCTCAAATCCAACTGCGGAGAATATGACAACATCTCCCATCTTGGCAACCAGTGAAAAGAATCCATCATCCCATCCCGAAAAAGTACCACGACCACTCTCTTCGATCAGGATATTGGTCAGAGGCACGGGTACAAGTTCTCCCTCTTCAATAGTAAGCACATTTCCAGAAAACTGGATGACACTGTCCTGCTGCTGCGCGAAAGAGAGGACAGATAAGGTGCCAATCAGAAAAATGCCAAGAAGAAACCTGTGCATCAGGATGTCCATTTTTTGAATGAATAAAGGTAAAGAAAAACTTACAATGCTAAACGGAGAAACACCTGCAGCTTCTTTCTAGAAATACACCTTTAACGAGGTCTTAACCTTTGCGTATCGTATTATTTTGCCTTGGGTTTGAGTTTGCCCAGTGCATGTTCCAGAACTTCCTCCATTGTTTTAACGTAGACAAAGTTTAGATCCTTAATAAAATCCGGATTTATCTCATCTACATGTTTCTCATTCTCAGCACAGAGCATGATTTGCTTCATGCCAGCCCGTTTAGCAGCTAAAACTTTTTCCTTGATCCCTCCGACAGGCAGAACTCTTCCGCGTAGGGTAATTTCACCAGTCATAGCCAGATGTGATTTTACTCTTTTACCCGACAATACGGAAGTTATCGCTGTAAGCATTGTGACTCCTGCCGATGGCCCATCTTTGGGAATCGCACCCTCAGGCACGTGTACGTGCAGATCAGTCTTGGCAAAGCGAGCGGGATCTATACCCAACGCCTCACTATGGGCCTTTATGAAGCTGAGGGCAGTAGAAGCGGATTCCTTCATGACATCTCCAAGATTTCCCGTAAGCGTCAATTTCCCGGAACCATCACTCAGACTTGCTTCGATAAAGAGAATTTCTCCCCCAACGCTGGTCCAGGCCAGCCCTACGGCCACACCGGGTACCCGTGCCTCGGTATAAAGATCCTTGCTAAATCGCGATGGACCCAGAATACCGAGTAAATCAGCCGGGCCAACCACTACTTTAGCTACGTCATCCATGGCTATTTGCTTTGCAGCATTGCGCATCACACCGGCAATGCGGCGGCTCAGACTCCTGACACCGGATTCTCGCGTATAATCCTGAATGATGCGTTTTAAAACGGCCGGTCGCAGGGTAATTTGATTTGCCTTAAGGCCATGTTCCTTTCTTTGCTGAGGTATCAAATGTCTCTTGGCTATTTCAACTTTCTCTTCGGTCGAGTAACCACTAATTTCGATAATTTCCATCCGGTCCAGCAGGGCCGGTTGAATGCTCGCAAGTGAATTTGCCGTAGCAACAAACATTACCTTAGAGAGGTCGTACTCCAATTCCAGGTAATTATCATGGAAAGTGGAGTTTTGCTCAGGATCCAGCACCTCGAGCAGAGCGGAAGAGGGGTCACCCCTGAAATCTTTCCCCACCTTGTCAATCTCATCAAGAATAAATACAGGATTAGATGATTCAGCCTTTTTCAGTGATTGAATGATTCGCCCGGGCATAGCTCCAATGTAGGTCTTGCGATGTCCCCTGATCTCTGACTCGTCGTGCAATCCCCCCAGTGACATCCGGATAAATCGGCGCTGTAACGCCCGTGCTATACTTCGACCTAACGAAGTTTTACCTACTCCGGGCGGACCGACCAAGCATAAAATGGGAGCTTTCATATCACCCTTTAATTTTAGCACTGCCAAATGTTCGATGATACGTTCTTTGACTTTGGTTAGGCCGTAATGATCCTTGTCTAACACCTCCTTGACTTTCTTCAGATCAAAATTGTCCTTGGTATACTCTTCCCAGGGTAAATCAAGAAGCAGATCGAGGTAATTTAACAACACGGAGTACTCTGCCACCTGAGGATTAATTCTTTTCACTTTCGTGATTTCCTTCTCGAACGCTTTTTTAACGTTCTCTGGCCATTTCTTCTTAGACGCTCTTTCCTCCAATTCCTTTATTTCAGCCTGCTGAGGATTCTGACCGAGTTCTTCCTGAATGGTTTTTAGCTGCTGATGTAAAAAGTAATCCCTTTGTTGTTTATCAATATCTCCACGAACCTTGGTGTCAATTTCATCTTTAAGCACTAAAACCTGCATTTCCTGCTGCATATGCTGCAGTACATGCTGGGCTTTCTCGGTCAAACTACCGATTTCGAGGATTGCCTGTTTCTCGGCCATAGAGATGGCCAAGTTTGAGGCTATGAAATCCAACAGAAAAACATCGCTTTTGATATTGCTTAACATGACCGATGCTTCCGATGGAATATTGGGCGACAATTTAATGATCTGGGCTGCCAAATCACGAATGGTCACCACCATTGCTCGAAATTCACTCTCATCTTCAGGAGGGATACTTTGCAGCTCGGTGATCTGCACTTCCATATGCGGATCTTCCTGAATTAATTGATCCAAAGCAAACCGGCGCTTTCCCTGCAGGATGGTTGTCGTAGTACCGTCTGGCATTTTAAACAGCTTCAGAATCTTGGCCACAGTACCAATCTGATACATGTCCTTAAATGAAGGGTCCTCGACCTTCATGTTTTTCTGAGAAACCACTGCCAGCAATTTATCTGATTGATGTGCCTGTCTGACTGCCTTGATCGATTTGTCACGGCCTATGGTGATGGGAATAATGATACCAGGAAACAGGACGGTGTTTTTCAATGGGAGTAAAGGCAAATTTGCCGGTAATGCCAATCCACTTTGATCTTCTTCTTCGTCTTCATCCAGAGGCATAATCGGCATCATCTCGCGATCATCCGTTGGATTATCAATAAAAGCTAATTCTTCAAACATATTATAAAGTCCCTCTTTTTAAGACCCGTGTATGCGCGACAACTTGTCAGCAATCACTTAAAGTCTCATATAGATTGATGAGGGCCAATCTCTGTGCCACGCCTTAAATCTCTGACAATTTCACTGGCAATCAGCGGCCGAGTGATGTTTTTCGTTAAATTAAGTTAAATATTTGACAAAAAGTCAGTTGAAGAAACAGATCAAGATGGTGGTTTTGGCTGTGGCCCTATATCTGCTGCTTCAGTCGGGTCATCAACAATTAGCCCAGGTCAAGCTCGTTCCGATATCCGGTATCGTATGCAAATGCGAATGTCAGGTTTTAAATATGCTCCAGTAGCTCTTCAAGATGAGGCTCTTCTTTTTTTTCTGTCACCTTACCAGCATCTTCGGTAACCTCATCGATCTCGACTTTTAGATTTTCAATGATAAACTCCTGTCTTTGGGGCGTATTTTTACCCATGTAGTAGCTGAGTATATCTTCGATATTGGTGTCTTCCCTTAATTGTACCTGCTCGAGGCGAATATTTTCACCAATAAAGTCGCCAAACTCGTTTGGAGAAATTTCTCCCAGTCCTTTGAACCGTGTAATTTCGGCTTTACCTCTGAGTGCAGCGATGGCATCCAGTCTTTCTTTATCAGTATAGCAGTAAAAAGTCTGTTTTTTATCGCGAACTCTGAACAGTGGTGTTTCCAGGATATAAAGATGTCCTTCCCGCACCAGATCCGGGAAAAATTGCAGAAAAAAGGTGAGTAACAGTAGCCTGATGTGCATGCCATCCACATCGGCATCGGTCGCAATGACCACCCGGTTGTACCGCAATGTCTCCAAACCATCTTCAATATTAAGAGCATGCTGCAAAAGATTTAATTCCTCATTTTGGTAGACGATTTTCTTGGTCAATCCGAAACAATTGAGAGGTTTTCCTCGCAGACTAAAAACAGCCTGATGCTGTACATTTCGTGCTTTGGTTATAGATCCACTCGCTGAATCCCCCTCAGTAATAAAGACGGTTGAAGCATATTTGTCCTCCGGTTTTGCCTTGGCCGAACTCAAATGTATGCGACAATCCCTCAATTTCTTGTTGTGGACATTGGCGATTTTAGCCCGGTCGTTAGCGAGTTTCTTGATGCCAGCGATTTCCTTACGTTCTCTCTCGGATTGTTGAATGCGTGCCTTTAGCTGGTTGGCAATTTCCGGCTCACGGTGGAGATAGTCATTGAGTTCCTTTTTTATAAAATTTCCAATGTACGTAGCAATGGTAGGCCGGTCTGGTCCCATATTGAGTGAGCCCAATTTCGTCTTGGTCTGCGACTCAAAAACCGGTTCTTCCACTCTGACACTGATCGCAGCAATTATTGAACCCCGTATGTCCTTAGCATCGTAATTCTTTCCATAAAAATCCCTTATAGCCTTGACCACGCCATCTCTCAAAGCATTGAGGTGGGTTCCTCCCTGCGTTGTGTATTGACC
>JABDLW010000518.1 GCA_013001805.1 Saprospiraceae bacterium
GTCCGGATCAAACCCGATAGAGAGCGAGCAATAAGCAGGAATATAATATAACACTCCCACCAGTTTTTTAGACTCCAGATATAACTTCACTTGAAAGACTTCCTCATTTACCCGAGGATCAATGTGCTGTGTAAAATTAAGCAACAGAGCGGTACTGCTTAGCTGGTGAAATGACATTGGTCCTGAGGCAGTCAGGTTTAACTTATCCATAATTCAAAACTTGAATATTCCGGATATAAAGCATCTTCTCGAGTTATAATACATTTTTAATGGCTTTCAATATGGACACGGCGTGCTTATTATCACCGTGAACACAAATGCTTTCGGCCTTCAGGCGAATAAAATCACCATTCATGGTTTGTACCCGTGATTTTCGTATTATGTTTAATACCTGTGCAGATGCCTCCCCGGGATCATAAATGATTGCATCGGCGTGGCTTCTAGGTATTAGAGTACCATCATCAGAATATCTTCGATCAGCGAAAGCTTCGGGAATAAAATGCATATTTTCAGCCGCTACCCAGTCAGCCAAATCGCTGCCCGCCAAACCCATTATCGATAATGCTGGGTCTACCTCTTTCACCGCCTGAATGACGATAGCACTGACACCTTCATTTTTGGCCATTAAATTGTACATAGCACCATGGGGCTTGATGTAACTAACGGTCAGATCGAGGCTTTTAGCCATTCCGATGACAGCAGAAATTTGGTAAATCACCGAGGCTTTTAATTCTTCTGTTGACATTTCCAAAGCCCTGCGCCCGAATCCGTTCAAATCAGGATACCCGGGGTGCGCTCCGATTTTCAATTCATATTTTTTTGCATTGACCAATGTATTGTAAATATGCAATGGATCACCCCCATGAAATCCACAAGCGACATTGCAGGATGTAAGGTAAGGCATAATCTCATCGTCGTTACCAATAATATAATTGCCGTAACTCTCACCCATGTCACAATTAAGGTCTACGCGGTCATTCATTATTTTGCTCAGTATTTGTACCAATAAAAGTCAACGTCAATCTTTTTAGAAAATAGCGGTAAAAATGCTCTTAAGACCCAAAACGAGCGTAATAAGAACAACGCATAAACCACCGAAATTCTCTATCATCCCATTTTTAAACTTACCCATTATCTCCTGGTCATTCATAATCCAAAGGAGGAATACGGCAATCACCGGCAGCAGGATTCCATTGGCCACCTGGGCAAATAAAATTAGCTGCAGTGGTTTAAATCCAAAAGAAGCTAAAATCAATCCGGTACATAAAACAAAGATCCATACCATGCGAAACTTAGTGCTGACAAGTTGAGATGACCAACCGAGGATACCCGCTACCGCAAATGATGCTGCCAAAGGAGCCGTGATGGACGAAGACAAGCCGGCAGCTAAAAACCCCAGGGCTATAAAGTACTTTGCACTCTCTCCCAAAAAAGGCTCCAATTGACCGGATAAGTCGTTTACCTTCATTTCTCCACCTGATGGTTGCAGGACAGTTGCAGCGGTAATAATAATGGCCAATGTGATCAGGCCACCCACAACTATAGATAATAAGGTGTCAGATCGTGCAGATTTCAGGTGCTCCACTCCCTGCCATTTCTTATGGACGCTAGAGGCATGTAGAAATAAATTATAGGGCACTACAGTCGTGCCAATTAAACCAATAACCATGATCAAAGAGCCCTTTGGTAAACTTGGAATAAACAGTCCCGTCAAAACAGCTTTTAATTCAGGTTTCGAAAACCAGGAGGCTAAAAAAAATACTAAGCCCATTATCCCCACAAGTGTGACAAGTGCACGTTCGATTAAATGATACTTTCCACTGTAGAGTAGAGCAAAAGCCATAAACCCAATAATGATTATCAGCGGATTTACATGCATCTCCGTTGTGTCTAGCAACGGCCCGAAGCCCAGTACTGCACCGGTTATGTTACCTGCTTCGTAAGCTGCATTGCCGACCAAAATAGCCCCAAGTACCAGGACTACCGAAAGAAGTCTCATGATTCCGGTGGGCTGCTTTACTCGAATGGCATCGCCTAATCCCATTCTGCCGATCAGTCCCAGTCTTGCTGACATTTCTTGTAGAACGTAGGTCGCAATGACCGAAAAAAGTACAGCCCAAAGTAAAGTATAACCAAACTGAGCACCTGCAATGGTCGCAGTGGTCACTGTGCCCGGACCAATAAAAGCAGCTGCTACCATTGCCCCGGGGCCAATATTTTTCAAGCGTTTAAACATAGCGATTGTCTTGTCTAAACTACAAAACTCAGGCAGCTTAGAAGAAAAAAGGATAATGGAAACCTTCCAACCAAAAAATCAGACTCATCTGATAAAAAAGAACCTAAGCAACCAACTATCAGATCAGGAATTTCGTCTTATAGAGGTAAACATGGATACTATGAAAACAATATCAATAATTATGCTCGTCGCTGCAGTGACATTTGGCTGTCAAAAGGAATCTGATCTAGCGGAAAACTATGTGGACTCTACTATCACCTGGACTGTGGGTCACAATCACCCTGGTGATACCACGGTGGTACTCCCCGCTTCACAGGCCCCGATGAATTACCTTTCGGTCGAGCAATATTCGATCTGTGGAAATACCAACTTACAAATTATTGTGAGGGAAGATAAGGATGTAATATTAGACACGGTTTTTCAGGATAGTTTTACCCGGTTTCCCCTTGCCACTCACCAGGGAAAAGAGCTGACAGTGCAGTCAAAACTAGTCTTAGGTGATAGTTTAATCTATTGCTTCTGGCAAGGGCAAGCGGTGATCAAGTTTGAATATGGTACGTAAAGAAGCCTCGGGCGAGTAACGATTTGCTGCGGTTTTGACTTGAACTTGATCTTATTCAAACGCAGGGATTTCATGACTTAAGCAATGTAATGTGCCTAAACCCCATATCAGATCAATAGCACTGATCCCGATTACATCTCTGTCAGGCATCAACTCTCGCATGATGCCCAGGGCCAGGTAGTCATTCTTATCGTTAAATGTGGGTACCAGGACGGCATGGTTAATGATTAGGAAGTTGACGTAGCTCGCAGGTAAGCGCATATTATCAAAATCGATCCTGCCTGGCATTGGCATTCTGATCACTTCCAATTTTTCTCCATCTTGCAGATAAAGATTTTCCAATCGTTCCCTATTCTCTTCCAGGATTTGATGATTAATGTCCCGGGCATTCTTTTCCTCCGCCAGGATTACTGTGTGAGGATTAATGAAGCGGCAAATATCATCAACGTGGCCATGAGTATCGTCCCCTTCAATGCCATTTGCTAACCAGATCACCTGGTCGATGCCCAAATAGGTCTTAAAAACCTGCTCATAGTCAAATTGATCATATCCTGGGTTTCGCACCTGAATAGTGGGATGCAAAAGGCACTCTTTCGTGGTGATTAAAGTACCTCGTCCATTGTAGTCGATGGCTCCGCCTTCCATGACGACAAAATTACCGTTGTGCATTACCTTAGTTAAACTGATACCCAAATGTGAGGCAACCGCGTCCGGAATTCTTTTATCCTTTGCATGATTTTCGTACTTCGCCCACCCATTAAAATTAAATCTTAGTGCTGTCCGTTCTCCAGTTTCATTAAATACGATAATGGGTCCGGAGTCACGCATCCAACTCCGATTGGTTTGCTGAATAATAAAATCTATTTTGTTGAGATCAAGAGATGCCTGTATGAATTTCCCAATTACAAGGCTCTTGTGTTTCTGATTTTTTACGACCAGCATGACTTTTTGGTAAGTAGTGATCTTTCTCACAAACTCCACAAAAGCCCATTGTATGGCATTAAACTTGCCCGGCCAATCGTTGCCGTTGTGGGGAAAAGCCAGCAAAACCGCTTCTTGCTTCTCAAATTCGGCGGGAATTCGTCTTGACATATAGTTTGATCACTATCTTTTGATACGCTCCACTATATTAATCGATGGCTCTTTTTGTAATCTCACCGTAAGCATCGATGCGGCGATCACGTAAAAAAGGCCAATTTCTCCGGATGTCTTCCATATAAGCCAAGTCAATTTCTGCCATGATTATCTCCTCCTGATCTTGTGACGCCTGGGCCAAAATTTCACCCTGGGGTCCGGCGATAAATGAGGCACCCCAAAACTGTATGCCCGCGGTTCCGGGAATCGGTCTTTCCAAACCTACCCTATTGCAGGCAACAACATAGATTCCGTTGGCCACAGCATGACCACGTTGCACCACAGACCAGGCATTGTATTGATTTTCACCATACTGATCTTTCTCGTGTGGATGCCAACCTATGGCGGTCGGGTAAAAAAGTACCTCCGCTCCCTGCAATGCAGTGAGACGAGCACCTTCCGGGTACCACTGATCCCAGCAAATTAATGTACC
>JABDLW010000521.1 GCA_013001805.1 Saprospiraceae bacterium
GTTGGTAGCCTTGTCGGCACGCTGCCATATTTCTTCATCAAGTCGACCATCTACTTGAACATCCCTGGCAGTCCTGGTGATATTTAACTGGTAGTCATCCTGAAATATGATCGGAGAACTATCCTGCCCTATGAGGCAACCCATACCCATTAACCATACACAGCACACAAAATAAATCCGCATTCTTATTTCAATAATTCTGAACATTCAAAAGTACCAATACTTGTTTAACTTAGGTGTACGTGTACCCATAACCACTGAAGATTATTCTTTAAACGACGAGGTATTATGGATGTAAATTATTTAGGAAATATTATTGCTCAATTTGCCTATTACAAATTATTGGGAGTGCAGACATTCGAGCAACTCAAACAGGAGGACCTTATTTGGCAATATAACGCTGAGAATAATTCGATTGCCATCATCGTCCAGCACGTATCAGGTAATATGTCATCAAGATGGACTCATTTCCTGGAAATGAAAAAGGCGTTGCTGAAGTATGCAACGCCCTTGATTCTTTTCAATATTTAAATGATTCTTATCCCAGCAGTGCTTCTTCAGTTGAAAATGGCTGAGAATATAATCGCTTTCCTGTCGCCTTGTATAAGGCGTTGGCTAATGCGGCTCCAACTGGTGGCAATGATGGCTCCCCTAATCCGGTAGGGTCGATACCATTATCCACAAAATAGACATCTATTGATTCAGGAGCTTCGGCATGCCTGATCAATCGGTACTTATCAAAATTATTTTGCTCTGGAGTCCCATCTTTAAACGTCAAGGCGCTATACATAGCATGTCCGATACCATCAACAATTCCTCCTTCGATTTGGTTTTTGGCACCTTCAGGATGCACCACGATGCCACAATCTACTGCACAGTGTACCTTCTTCACTCTTGGTCCGTCATCTTCAACGACAACATCTACTACCTGAGCAACATAGGAGTTGTGACAATAATAAGCGGAGACACCTCGGTGGACACCTGGCTCTTCCTGACCCCATCCTGACTTTTCTTTGACTAATTTCAATACACCGGCATAACGTTCGGCATCATAATCATTGTCCTCGCCAACGGGATTTTTAATAGCCCTGTCAAACAAGCCTAATCGAAATTCTATCGGATCTTTGCCTGCTGCCTCGGCGACTTCATCCAAAAAGGACTGCTCCGCTGTCGCAATGAAATTTGATCTTGGTGCTCTCCATGCACCAGTCGAAATATTTGATTCCTTCGCATGATTTTCAGCCTTATAATTGTCGACTGCTCCTGCGGGATATCGATTGGCAAATACGGGACTTCCGTGCGTGCCTGCTCCCCGGACATGAAAAGCGATGAGATTACCTTCGGCATCCAAACCAGCTTTATAAGTCACTTTGTAGGCAGGTCGATAAGTCCCCTGTGTCATTCATCCTCACGTGTATACACCAATTTGACAGGTGCTTTTGCTTGTTTGGAAATCAAAGCTGCTTCGGTTCCAAAATGTCCGTAAAGACGTCTGCCGAATCCACCTCCCATCCTGGTCATCATGATGGACACTTTTTCTTCGGGTAACCCACATACTGCTGCTACAGTCGGGCGTAGATATTCAGGTGTTTGAATCGGGCCTTCTAATTCTGCTTTGTCTTCGGTGACATGAGCGAAGAAATTCATAGGTTCGAGTGTATTATGCGCAAGGAAAGGAGCATTGTACGTCTTTTCTATTACTTGAGCTGCATTTTTAAAAGCACCTTCAGGGTCTCCGTCCAGACGAGCGACTTCTTTCGGAGCCTTACTGATCAGGTCACCCAAAATGCGTTCATGATCTTCAGAACTCTCCGGGTCGCTGGTACTTTCCCAATTGACCTTGAGCGCTTTTTTGGCTTTCATAACCTCCCAGGTACTGTTACCCACGATTGCCACTAATTCTGGAAATGCATTGACATCAGACCATTGCTTTTGTATTCCTTCGGGTTCGACGTTAATGGTAAATACATCTTTGATTCCCGGCATAGCTTTGGCGGCAGTCGCATCGATGGATCCTACTTTCATACCAAAAGCCGGTGGATGTTCGATCATGGCAATCAGCATGCCTTCGCGTTGAACGTCCAATCCAAAAAGTGGTTTGCCAGTGGCAATCTTAAATCCGTCAACATTTCGGGTGTCCTTGCCAATAATGGTAAATTCTGATGGATCCTTTAAAGGGACATCTTCTGGTACTTCCAGGCTGGCCGCAGCGGTAGCCACTTCACCATAACCGATAGATTGACCACTAGATTTATGATGAATAACGCCTGCTTCGGTCGTTAATTCTGAAGCGGGTACTTCCAGTTTTTGAGCGGCCGCTTCGACGAGCATATGTCGTGCAGTTGCACCAGTCTTGCGCAGATCATTCCACCCTTGACGGATTGATTGACTTCCTCCTGCTAATTGTCTTGTGAAGATGTCGGTATCTAATCCGGCCTGTTCGACAATGACGTTATCCCAGGACACATCCAACTCTTCGGCGATGATCATCGGCATCGAAGTTTTTACATTCTGGCCTATTTCGGGATTTGGATTCATAATGGTAACAACTCCGTTATTTCCAATTTTCAAAAATCCGTTGAGTTCACTCCAGGAATCCGGAGTTTCGAGATTTTGTGCGACAAATGCCGGGCGTTTGGCTTCTGTGGTGCATCCAACAATATTGAATCCCAGTACCATTCCACCTCCTGCTGCTGCACTTACTTTAATAAAGGTTCTTCTACTTGATCGTAGGTTATTATTAGTCATTTCTTTATGCATTTTAGGTGGCTGTTAAACATTCTTAGCGGCTGTTTTTACAGCTGCTTTTATCCTGATGTACGTACCGCACCGGCATATGTTGCCGTGCATAGCATTTGAGATTTCCTCGTCTGAAGGATTCTTATTGGTGCTGAGTAGGGAAGCGTCTGTCATAATTTGACCTGCCTGGCAGTAGCCGCATTGGGGAACATCATGTTCGATCCAGGCTTGTTGAACAGGGTGAGAACCATCTTCCGACAGTCCTTCGATCGTAGTTACTTTCTGACTTCCGATTGCTGATACAGGAGTGGTGCAAGCTCGTGTGGCCTTGCCATCCAGGTGAACAGTACAGGCTCCGCATTGAGCGATTCCACAGCCGTACTTTGTACCTACGAGATTCAATGAATCTCTTAAAACCCATAATAAGGGGGTGTCATTTGCGACATCTACTTGCCGATCCTGACCATTTACATTAATAGTATACTGTGCCATAATTTAGAGAGCGATTTTTAAATGAACGTTTAAATTACATAATATCCCAGACAGTCATTGCGAAAAAAAATCAAACTGCTGATAAATTTTTTGCGAGCGTGGTGGTAATGCCAGCCCTACAATGAATTGTGGATCAAATAGCTATAAATAGCGTAATTTTCATATCTATCCTTAGCTTAGCCAAAAATCTACGAATGAATCCGACTAAATTGATCTATTGGAGTTCGACGTTAATTATGTGCGCCATTTTTTCTTTTTCTGCGGGGATGTACTTGACCAATTATGAAGTAGCAGAAGGGTTTTATGAGTCTCTCGGTTATCCCGCTTACTTAATTTATCCATCGGCAGTGGCTAAGATCTTAGGAGTGATTGCTATTCTTTCTAAAAAATCTAAATTATTAAAAGAATGGGCATATGCCGGGTTTTTCTTTGATAGTTTGTTGGCGTCAGTGGCACACTACTATAATGGTGATGGTGCCGGGTTGTCGGTAATAGCCTTAATTATGATTATAGTTTCACGTATTTACGATGACAAATTATTCAGATAAGCGTACAGAAGAAAGACCCTTTAGCTTCTATGCCTTATTTCGACAGTTACTGGGTTATTTCTTTACCGGTTTGGCAATACTGCTGCCGAGTGGTTTGTCTGCTTATGTGGTTTATCGAGTCGTTGTTGCTGTAGATTCTCTTTTTGCTCTTAGCTTTCCGGGACTGGGCCTGGTTGTAGTCATCTTTCTAATCACCTGTGTCGGCCTATTGGCTTCTCTTTTTGTGGG
>JABDLW010000525.1 GCA_013001805.1 Saprospiraceae bacterium
CAGTAACATAATCCTGCTGTTGGGGTAAATCATACCATACCCTGCCAGTAGACCAAAGACCGCTCCCGAAGCACCAACCATCCCCCGGGAGTACTGAAGATAGTAATTGTATTGCTCCGGGCTAAAAGCACTGAGTTCCAGGTGAAGTACTCCGATATAGAGAAATAGGGCACCCAAGCCAGTCAATAAATAAAAAGTCAGAAACTTCTTTGGCCCAAAGTAAGCCTCCAGGGCAGATCCGAACATGTACAGTCCAAACATATTGAAGAGCAAATGATTAAAATTTGCATGCATAAACATGTGGGTAACAATCTGCCATGGCTTGAAGTAGGGAGATGCTGGATAATACATTGCCAGTGCATCCTTTATCCCTGGTGTGATCATTTGTGTAAAAACGAACATGATCACATTGATTATTAAGAGTTGTTTTACGACATCTGTTATTCTAGGCATTACAATCTGTTACTGATTAAACTTAGTTTCCAGTTGATCTAGTTCAAAGGTGATAAAACATTTTTTGCCAAATGGAGTTTGGAACGGCACTTCACACGCAAATAGTTGATCGATGATGGTTTGCATTTCAACTACGCTCAACGGTGCCCCTTTTTTCAGCCCCGAACTTTTAGCCATTGAGACGGCTAGTTTCTTTTCCTCGCTCCATTCTAAATCAAGGTTGGTCCTAAATTGTTCTAAAAGTTCGTGAAAGAGATCTTCTTCTGCACCTAAATTCGACAAATGGGCTGGTATTCCATGTAAAATGAAAGTCTCCTGTCCAAAGTTTTCAATATCAAATCCCAGATTGTGCAGATAAGGCAGCAACTTCTGCATCATATCAATTTCAGCAATATTAACAGTAAGCGTTTTTGGAAACAAAAGTTTCTGAGTTCGAGCCGGATTTTCCCTGATCTGTTTCAGATACCTTTCATACAAAATGCGTTCATGAGCAGACTGTTGATTTATTATGAGAAATCCCGACTTAATTTGGGAAAGGATATAGGCATTGTGTATCTGCACCGGTTCTTTTCTGTCGCCTACCTCTTCTGTCTGCTCCAGCATTTTATTTTCCTGAGCTGACAAGCTGCTATCTTTTTTTTCCAGGCCTTGATAAAGTTCCTCCCATCCGTCGACGGGCATTTCCTTGGAAAAGCTGGAGGGGATGATGATTTTACTATTCCCCGATTTTGGTAATGCTATATCACCACTAAACACCGGATCGCGGTCAAAGTCGAGGGAAGGAGCAATATGGTGTTTGCTCAGGGTGTGTCTCACTGCGGCTTTCACCATGTTATAGGTCAACCTTTCATCTTCAAACTTGATTTCTTGCTTGGTGGGGTGCACATTAATGTCCAGACGGTCCGGAGCCATTCTGATATTCAACAGATAAAACGGATAAGTGCCCGGGCCAATCAATGACTCATAGGCTTGTAGAACTGCGTGATTAAGATATGGACTTTTGATAAACCGGTCATTAATCAAAAAAAACTGTTCACCGCGTGACTTCTTGGCCGATTCTGGTTTGCCAATAAATCCACTTATTTGGCAAAGTTCGGTTTCTTCTTCGATAGGCACCAATCGATCGTTTATCGTCTTTCCAAACAGATTGACGATACGCTTTCGAAGTGTACCTGGCGGCAAATGATATGTTTCTGCATTATTATGAAATGCCTCAAAGTAAATCTCCGGGTGTGCCAATGCAATGCGTTGGAACTCATCAAGAATATGTCGCAGTTCGACGGTATTCGATTTAAGAAATTTTCTCCTCGCCGGAATATTATAAAACAGATTCTTAATCTGAATGCTGGTGCCGGGACTTGCTTCGCAAATTTCTTGCCTGACCACGTCCGAACCCTCAATAACCAGTTGTGTACCCACTTCCTGATCATGTTGCCTTGTTCTTAGGTCCACTTGCGATACAGCAGCTATAGATGCCAAAGCTTCACCTCGAAATCCCAATGTCCGGATAGCAAACAGGTCTTCCGCTTTATTAATTTTGGATGTAGCGTGACGCTCAAAGCTCATGCGTGCATCAGTGGGACTCATGCCAGCTCCATTGTCAATCACCTGGATGCTTTGTTTGCCGGCATCTTTGATGAGTAACTTGATGTGTGTGGCACCGGCATCTACCGAATTCTCCATCAGTTCCTTGACAACAGATGAGGGGCGTTGTACAACCTCACCAGCAGCAATTTGGTTTGCAATAGCATCAGGCAAAAGCTGAATTATATCAGCCATAATTTATCATCCTTCGATTTGGTACATGAATCGCGGCAAATATACAGTAAGCAATAAATAAGCAAGAGCAAATAACGTAATTATGATAGCTAACAATAATATATTGGATCTCCTGGATACATTCCGGTTATATTCTCCACTATAGCTCCGTCTGCGAAAATTTTGTGAGATCCTGGATTTGACGCGCTCGGTATCAGTGCTATTGCCGGCTTTAGCATTGTTTATGATTTCCTCCAGCCGTTCCTTTTGTGGATTATAATAACGCGGTATATAGTTAAATTTCTGATGCTTTGGTGTCTTAAAGAAGCTAAAGAGTGCCATTAGTGAAGATTTTTCTTGATTGGGGTAAAATTAGGGATACTTTTCAAATTTATCCGGAGCTAGCCCCTTGATATGATCGCGTTAGCCTGCCAGGTTGCTGCGAGGACTTGAATCAGTATGTTTCCCAACTGCCCCTTTTAAGTGATCAAACATAAGTTTGATTAAAGGTGTTCCTTGTGCAGGTCCCTTTTTCCAGCTAACTTTGCATCGTTAAAAATATTAACAAGCCGACATGAGTGATCAAATAAAGCATGAATGCGGAATTGCCCTGGTGCGATTGCTGCAACCACTGGAGTATTACGAAAACAAATACGGATCATCTCTATACGGTCTGAAGAAAATGCAGCTAATGTTGCAAAAGCAGCGCAATCGAGGTCAGGATGGCGCCGGCATCGCAACGATTAAATTAGATCCGAAACCGGGAACGCGCTACATAAGCCGCAAGCGCAACAACAGTCAGCAAGCACTCCGGGACCTCTTTCAAGATGTTTCTCACTACTTTAGCGATGTACCGGAAGAGCAACTGCATGATCCCGACTGGCTAAAGGAAAATAAGCCTTTTACCGGAGAACTTCTGCTCGGCCATTTAAGGTACGGCACGCATGGCAGCAACAGCATTGAGGCGTGTCATCCATTTTTACGCCAAAACAATTGGATCAGCCGTAATTTAGTACTGGCAGGTAATTTTAATCTTACCAACGTAAATGAGCTATTTGAAGAGCTGTTGGATCTGGGCCAATATCCCAAAGAAGTATCTGACACGGTGACGGTGCTGGAAAAAATCGGACATTTTCTCGATGATGAGGTCCAGCGACTTTTTACCTGGTTCAAACTGGATGGCTACGATAATCGTGAGATCAATGCACTGATCGAGGAGCATCTTGATATACAAAAACTCCTCTCAAGGGCCTCCAAGAAATTTGATGGTGGCTATGTCATGGGTGGGCTTGTCGGCCATGGTGATGCCTTTTTAATGCGTGACCCCAGCGGCATCCGCCCAGCATTTTATTACCATGATGATGAGATTGTAGTAGCCGCATCAGAAAGACCGGCGATCCAGACGGCTTTCAAAATCAGGCTGAAGTACGTAAAGGAGCTTAAGCCGGGCCATGCTCTGATTATTAAAAAAGATGGAAGGGTCTCTGAAGAACAATTTATCCAGCCTTTGAAAAGGACCGCTTGTTCGTTTGAGCGAATATATTTCAGCCGTGGTACTGATAAAGATATATACCTGGAGCGAAAAAAACTCGGAGAACAGCTGACCGACCAGGTGCTCGAAGCCATTGACTATGATTTTGAACACACGGTCTTTTCGTATGTTCCAAATACCGCCGAGACCGCTTTTTTTGGTCTTATGGAAGGCGTTGAAAAGCGCTTAAACGAAATTCGAAAAGATAAAATTTTAGCCTTGGGTGCTCACCCTACCGAAGAGCAATTGGATTCGATATTAGCTATTAAAGCACGGTTTGAAAAAATCGTTGTCAAAGACGCTAAAATGCGCACTTTCATTGCCCAGGGAGAAGAAAGAGGAGATATGGTTTCTCATGTATATGATGTCACCTACGGTATTGTGAAAAATAACATAGATACGTTGGTGCTGGTAGATGATAGCATCGTTCGCGGGACCACTCTGAGGGACAGCATCATCACCATGGTTGATAGACTACATCCCAGACGTATCATCTTTGTTTCTTCTGCTCCGCAAATAAGATACCCGGATTGTTACGGAATCGATATGTCTGTCATGGCAAACTTTGTCGCTTTTGAGGCAATGATCTCACTTATTAAAGACCACAATAAGGAGGATTTGCTCGCAGAGGTATATGAACAATGCAAAACGCAGATGTACCTTCCCAGCGAAGAAGTAACAAACAATGTGAAAACATTGTACGACCAATTTAGCTACGAAGAAGTATCACAAAAAATCTCTGACATCCTCACACCTAAATCGATCGATGCGGAGGTTAAGATTATATTCCAGACGTTAGCGGGCTTACATGCTGCGGTACCTGATCATTCCGGTGATTGGTATTTCAGTGGCGATTTTCCCACCGCGGGTGGTCAGCGTGTTGTGAATAAGGCCTTTATCAATTATATGGAAAACAAATTGGAAAGAGCCTACTCTTAGTTTCGAAATTTCTTCTTTCCAAGCACTTGTCATGTGATTGCTTCTGGCTGTATAAGTCACTTTTTACCGATATAGTGATTGATAAAACAGGATGGGGCTTAATGTCCGTTCGGAAGCGTATCTGCAACGCAGAGTGGGCCAAAACGAACCGAGAATTACCGAAAATCTTTTACATGAAGGAATACTAACTTGTACTAACTAGTCTAGTTGCTCACCAGGGTGCCAATCGATTTACCTTCGACAATTTCCCGAAGATTGCCTGGTTTGATGACATCAAAAACAACAATCGGGAGGTTGTTTTCTTTGCAAAGTGTGAAAGCGGTCATGTCCATTACCTTAAGACCCATCGAAATCACTTCGTCAAAACTCAAATGGTCATAGCGTTTGGCCATAGAATCTAATTCCGGATCAGCGGTATAAATGCCGTCAACCCGGGTGCCTTTCAATATCACGTCGGCACACATTTCATTGGCTCGCAAAGCTGCAGCTGAATCTGTAGTGAAATAGGGACTGCCAGTGCCGGCGGCAAAAATGAGCACTCTTCCTTTCTCCAGGTGCCGGATAGCCCGCCGACGAATATAGGGCTCCGCAATTTCTTTCATCTCAATGGCAGAAATCAATCTGGTAAACACTCCGATCTCCTCAAGAGCACTTTGTAGTGCCATGCCATTGATCACTGTAGCCATCATGCCCATATAATCTCCTTGCACCCGCTCTATACCAGAATCGTGGGCCTGCAGGCCCCGGAAAATATTACCTCCGCCAATTACAACGGCAATTTCAGTTCCGATTTCACGAAGGCTCTTGATTTGCTGGGCATAATGCTGGAGCATTTTGGGCTGGATGCCAAAAGCCTGATTGCCCATTAAGGATTCGCCACTTAATTTTAATAAGACCCTTTTATATTTTAGTGACATGAATGTAAAGTTAAAAAAAGAGCGAATCAAAATTTCTTGATTCGCTCCTAAGTTTTTCACTTGCTAGCCTAAAGCTACGTGCCGGAAATCTTTGACGGTCAGATCGCTATCGATCTTTTTCAAATACTGATCTACGGTCATTGAGCCATCCTTAACAAAGGATTGATTCAATAGCGTTTGTTCCTTAAAGAATTTATTAAGTTTTCCCATGGCGATCTTCTCTAACATGGCTTCCGGTTTACCTTCTTGCCGGGCCTGCTCTTTTCCAATCTCTATCTCCTTGGTAATGACGGTTTGGTCTACTCCGTCTTTATCCACTGCCACAGGTTTCATCGCTGCCACCTGCATGGCTACATCTTTCCCTGCTTCTACAAATGAGTCATTTGCCTTGCTGAGACCAACAATAACACCGGCCTTAAAACCCATGTGTATATATGGTACTACCAGTGGGGCCTCAAGTTTTTCATACGAAGCCAATTCAATCTTTTCTCCGATTTTTCCAACTTGCTCAACGACTTTTTCTCCGATCGAAATTCCGTTGATATTTTCTGTCAACAGACCGTCTTTATTCTCAGGAAATGTCTCAAGTGCTATCTGCGCTATTTCCCTGGTGAGGTCGATAAAATCTTCGTTCTTGGCTACGAAGTCCGTTTCGCAACTAAGTTTTACGATAACTCCCTTTTTTTGATCTTCGGTGACCAAGGCATAGACTACCCCTTCCTTAGCCTCTCTTTCGGCTCGCTTCAACGATAGCTTTTGGCCTTTCATCCGCAATAGCTCAATTGCTTTTTCAAAATCTCCTTCTGCTTCAGATAGAGCTTTTTTGCAGTCCATCATACCGGCTCCGGTTTGATCCCTTAGTTTCTTTACATCAGATGCTGATATATTGCTCATTGCTTAATAATGGATTTTTATTTGATTAGGTAATGTTAGGAGGCAACGCTGCTTTCAATCTCTTCTTTTGATTTTCTTCTTTCTTCCAAGCCCTCACGGATACACTCAGTCACATATGCAGTGATGATTTTGATCGATTTTGATGCATCATCATTTGCCGGAATCGCAAAGTCTACCAGATTAGGATCAGAGTTGGTATCTACCATACCAAATGTCTTGAGTCCTAACTTATGTGATTCAGCCAAAGCAAGGTGTTCGTGATGAATATCTACTAGAAATACGGCATGGGGTAATCGGTTTAAGCTAGCAACACCACCTAACACCTTCTCTAATTTATCCCGTTCACGGGTGAGGGTCAGCCGTTCCTTTTTTGTCACACTGGTCAGGCTGCCATCCGCCAGCATACGATCGATATTGTTCATCTTTTTTACCGACCTCCGGATCGTCGAAAAATTGGTCATCATACCTCCGAGCCATCTCTCCGTCACGAAAGGCATTCCCACCGAATTTGCTGCGGTCTGGATGATGTCTTTGGCTTGCTTCTTAGTAGCCACATACATGATCTTTCTTCCCGATTTAGCTAATTGTTTCATGGCTCGTCCGGCCTTTTCCAAACATTCAGCTGTCCGGTTTAAATCAATGATGTGAATTCCCCGCCGCTCCATGAAAATATACGGCTGCATCTTTGGATTCCACTTTCTCTTTAAATGCCCAAAATGTACACCGGCATCCAACAATTCTTTATAGGTTGGTTTATCCATCGGATTATTTGACTTTTCTTGATTATTCTAAATAAATACTATCGCTTGCTAAATTGAAAGCTCTTACGCGCCTTTGGCTTACCGTATTTCTTGCGTTCAACTACTCTGGCATCCCTTCTGAGAAACTTCATATCTTTCAATGGTTTTCGGTTGTCCTCGTTAATTTTTACCAAAATCCTTGAAATGCCCATCCTTACTGCCTCGGCCTGTCCCTTAAAACCTCCACCAGCTACATTAACATTCCAGTCATAAATATTGTCTCCCTCCATCAATTCAAAGGGAGCGAGTACTTTGTTGTGAATATGTGGCTGAGGGAAGTATTCCTTCAACTCTTTTCCATTGATGATCACGCCACCTTTTCCACTGGTAGCATAGACTCTGGCCACTGATCCTTTTCTCCGGCCAATTGCATTTACCATTTCCATATCTCTTAAAATTTAAAGGGTTCAGGTTTTTGTGCCTGGTGATTATGCTCATTCCCTGCATACACAAAAAGCTTCTTAAACATTTGTCGTCCCAAACGATTTTTTGGCAGCATGCCTTTCACCGCTTTTTCCAACACTGCGTGTGGTTTTGCGGCCAGCAGCTCAGAGGCTACCACATGTTTTTGCCCCCCAGGATAACCCGAGTGACTCACATATTCCTTCTGAGCCCACTTTTTTCCAGTAAACCGCACCTTGTCCGCATTAATTATGATCACGTTATCTCCACAATCCACATTGGGTGTGAAAGATGGCTTATGCTTGCCTCTTAAGACATGGGCAATTTTTGATGCAATCCGGCCGACAGTCTCACCATCTGCATCAACTACATACCACTTGCGGTCTATGTCTTCTTTTCTTGTCGATTTTGTTTTATAACTTAAAGTATCCACCTTTATCTTTTTAGTTGGTAAAAGCTGCTTTTCTGAAAGCGCGTGCAAATGTAGACTCTTTCACTCAAATGCAAAAGCATTTTGATGAAAAATCCTTTCGAAAATTTCATAACTCACTGAAAAACAGGGAAAATTTCGCCCAAAAAGAAGGGGAACTCAAATTATGAGCCCCCCTCTTTAAGATAATAACCGCAAATGATTTCTTACATTTCTTTACCTGCAGTACAAAAGCATGATTTCCTTAGCTTCAGTAACACCTAAAGCCCGGGCCTTTTTCAAGTCATTACATCCTCCATTTTTGTCCTGATGATTGATCTTTGCCTTGGCTCTCATCAGGTAAGCCCTTCCGTGACTGGTATTTGTCTGGAGTAATACATCAAAATCCTTAATACTCCGGGAAAGCAAATTTTTTTCAAAAAACAGGTTGCCACGGTTGAACAAAGCATTTTCATTTTGCGGCTGGTTTTGCAGCACTTTCGAAAAGTCATCGATCGCCTGGTCAAGATTTCCGGTTTGTCGATTTGCATATCCCCGCAGGATATAAGCCCGAGTGTCTTGCGGATTAATTCTGATAGCCTGGTTTAGCGAGCGCTTAGCCTTTTCAAAATCTTCTGTACTATTCAGGAGTTCACCTTGCACTATGAGTGCCTCGTAATCTGAGGGATCGTATTTCAGATATTCGGAAATATCCCGAAGAGCCTCTCCATAACGTTTCATCTCAATAAATGCCAACGCCCGGTTTTTATAGTTACTGATCAAACTACCATCGATTCTCATCGCCTGTCCAAAATCTTCAATTGCTTTGGCATGCTGTTTCAGGTGGAGTTGGGCAAAAGCACGACCCTGGTAACTGGTCGCGAGATTAGGATTCAAAACAATTGATTTGTCAAAAGATGAAACTGCCGCCTCGTACATTTCCAGCCGAAGTTCAGTGTTACCTTTATTGTGATAAACATCACGGTGGTTGGGAGATGCCGTTACCTGTTTATTGTAATCGCTCAAGGCCTGATCGTCATGGCCCAGCTGGGAGTAGCAGTATCCCCTACTATAGTAGACATCCCCATGTTCGGGTTCCAAATCAATTGTTCGACTAAAGTCCGCGATGGCTTTGGTAAAGTCTCCCAGCTTCATGTGTACCACGCCGCGATTAAAAAGGGCATCGGTGCGATTCGGTTCGTTGGTAACAACAAAATTAAAATCAGACAATGAACCCTGGTAATTTTGCAACTTCATTTGAGCAAATCCCCGGTACAAATGTGCTTTTATATGTGAGGGGTCTCTCTTAATCACAAAACTAAGATCCTTCACTGCAGGTGAATAAAGTCCCAGATTAATCTGGGCTACAGCACGATTGTAATATGCTTTAGAGAATGTGGGTCGAAAACCTATAGCCTTCGAATAAGCCTCCACTGCTTTATCAAATTGCCTGGATTGAAAGTACTTGTAACCTTGTGAAAAGTAATCATCAGCGGGATCCGAAGCTCCAGCGAGGTCATAGAAGGTACATAACACAAAGAACAAGCCCATAGGGAAGGCTCGAAGAATGCTCATGGTCGTCACTTTTAGGAATGAACGATAATCATGAGTCACCAAATACGGTGCCAGAATTGTGTTAGATTTGCATGAGAATGGGCTATCGGATGTATTTTAGCATTTTCGGGAAGATCCAAATGATGCATTAATCAGCCCCAGGTATTCATTATGAATTTTCTATAAAGCTATAATGAAACTAACTACTTCTTAATTTTGGCAAGTAAATAGGACCTGTCTCTAAGATTTTCGAAACAACGAGATCAAAATTCAGGTTTATGCTGTAGAAGTTTTAGAAAGTGAAGGAAGACAAAACTGCTTCGGAGGATAGAAAAAAAGCACATCTTGATCTCGC
>JABDLW010000540.1 GCA_013001805.1 Saprospiraceae bacterium
CTATCACACTGCTGTCAAAACCCGGATAGATCACATGACTCTTATCAAATAGTTTGCTTATTGGAATGGTCAGCTTTGGCCGGGGAAATTGATCCAAGAAGCCGGGAATAGCTGTTAAAAACGAATCACGATGGAATTTGGAATTAAAGATGAGCCGGTCAGCCAATAGAGCACTGGTCAAATTGATAAATGCGTAGTGGTTGTCATAGCCCAGTGCTTTGTCACGGTCTAATTCTGAGAAGGGATAGGTCAGTTGGTTTTCATGAAAATATAGCCATATCGGTGCGGAGGGCTTGAGAAAACCTTTACATTGTGCGATGAAAAGGCTGAGATCAAGCATATCGGTTGCCATGATCATTTCAAACTCCCCGTAACTTTCATTGAACTGTTGGGCAAGTTGCAATGTACCTCCATGCATGCGCCACTTCCAGTGAAAGGGTGGTAAGGTAAGTTTGGAGAATTTGTGATCTGAACTTGCACACAACCCATCAAACCAGACTTTGTGGCTGTAGGTGAAATACGGATCAACAACGAGGATTTGCATCTTATGATTCTTGGCTAATAAAGTATTTGACTAAATTTAATCTTTAATGTCTCTCTGTAAGACCACATGAAGGAAAAATCATTAGCACAATATATGCATCCGCAGGTAAAACAATTGGAGGATGAACTGCACAATAAACAAGTGCAGCTCAATTTTCTGATGCGTATTACCCAGGCTATTAATGCTAATATTTCACAACGGGAGCTGTTTGAAATGTTTAGTCAGTTTTTACAACGTGATCTGGGAGTGAAGCGCCTGGCTATGCTTTTTCGGGAGGCAACTACCTGGAAATGTCATAAGGCAATTGATTATATTCCCAAGGACATCGAGGCATTATCCAGGATTCTGGTAAAGAAATACAAGGACTTCAGTAAAGTGGGTGAATTGAGTGATGACTTATTGAAGCCCTTTGAATTGGTGATACCTGTTTATCATAAGGATGATCCTCTGGCGTATGTTTTAGTGGGTAAAATCGATAAAGCCGAAGATGCCTATGATCGATTTAAATTTATGATCAGTATTACCAATGTCGTGGCAGTGGCAATTGAAAATAAACGCCTCTTCAACCGCTATATAGAGCAAGAAACGTATAAAAAGGAACTGGAACTTGCTCAACGGGTCCAACAGATGTTGATACCATCCGAACTTCCTGACGAACCCAATGTGGAACTTTCCGCAATTTACCGGCCCCACTCTAACATTGGAGGAGACTATTTTGATTATTGCAAGCTGGACGATGGCAGTTTGATCATTTGTCTTGCAGATGTATCAGGGAAAGGTATTCCCGCGGCCATCCTGATGGCCAACTTTCAGGCCACAATGCGTTCGGCAGTGAAGATCTATCACCATCTCGACGATCTGGTACGGCATATTAACACCACATTGGTGGGAATCACTAAAAGTGAACGGATTGTCACCTTCTTCATTCTAAAGTATGATCCTCAGACGAGGCGGATTGAATACGTTAATGCCGGGCATAATCCACCAATTTATATCAATGGCCTGGATCAAAGATTCTTGAAGGAAGGATGTACAATTCTGGGTGCAGTAGAACATCTCGACGTAGTAGACGTTGGTACTTTACAGCTAGATCAATCCGAATCTTTGATAGTCATGTATACAGATGGGTTGACTGATCTAAGGGATAGTAGCGGTGCATACTTTGATGAACAAAAGCTCAAAGATTTTACCATCGCTCACAAAAAGATCACGGCCAAAGAATTTAATGAGGAACTTTTGGAAGCTATGGAAACTTTTAAAGGTCAAAGTGCATATCCCGATGATATTGCAGTAGTGACTTGTAAAATAAAGGCCACTAGCATCTAGTTTATTCTTGACAACGTTTTATAATTTAATGAAGAATAAAAACGTCGCAGCGCTTACCGCATTTTTTGGAGGTTTTATTGGCCTCCATAGATTCTATCTCGGGCAAATTGGCTTGGGTGTTGTCTACGCATTTTTGTTTTTCACGGGCATCTCATTTATCTTAGGTATTCTGGATGGGATTATTTTTTTGACCATGAATCAACAAGTGTTCGATGCCAAATACAATAAAAGGTACGGATATTTGGAGCGGCGGATGGATACTGATTTTCAACGACCAGCATCACGCCGTCCCAGTCGTCAGGCAGAAAGATACCAAAGACGCCCGAAAAGTGTGACCCCGGTGAGACGACCGGCTGCCAGAACCAGAAGACGTGTCAAAAACAATCCTTTTAAACAGGCCGGCATTAAAAAATTTAAAGAATTTGATATCGAAGCGGCTATTGAGGATTTTCAACAGGCTCTAAAAATCGACCCTAATGATCTTTCAATCCACTTTAATCTGGCCTGTGCCTATTCACAAACGGAAAAAGCGGAAAATGCCTATGAGCATATTAGCAAGGCTGTGGAAATGGGATTCAATGACTTTGATAGAATCGACACTCATGATGCCCTTGCATTTGTACGGATTCAACCTCAGTGGGAAGAATTTAAAGCTAATGGATATACCTTGAGGAAAAGACTGGCTTCCCCACAAGAGAATTTATTAGATAATGATCTTTTACTCCAGCAACTGAAAAAGCTTAATGAATTAAAGAATAAGGGATTAATTACAGAAAAGGAATTTATTGATCAAAAATCTAAGTTAACAAGGCAATAAAGAATTGAAATGAACGCAGGTAATCTACTATCCTATTCCATACCCGTACTGAAGACTTCTACAAAAGGAGCAGATGCACTTGAACTCATGAGCGATCACTACGTACAACATTTGCCCATTGTCAATAGTGAGCAATTGTTGGGTTTGATCTCTGAAGAAGACGTACTTGAACACGATAGCGAAGAGTCGATTGGCTCTTACCAGCTTTCGCTGCAACAGGCACAAGTGCATGAGAGTACCCATATATTTGATGTTATGTCGCAGCTTGCTCATGCTAAATTAAGCTTGATTCCTGTGGTTGGCGATCAGGAGGAGTTTTTAGGAGTAATTAGTCTACAAGACCTGATCAACTATTTTGCCAGTAGTTTTTCATTTGGAGAGGCCGGTGGTATTATTGTTTTGGAAATGAGTAAACCTGACTATGCACTTTCCGAAATATCGCGGGTTGTCGAAGCAGAAGGAGTAGCAATCCTGAGTACCTTTATTTCAGCAACGCTGGAAGACAACAGAATCTATGTGCATATTAAAATAAATAAATTAGAAATTCAACGAGTCACTGCAGCACTGGAACGCTACGGCTATGATGTGCATGCGATGTATAGTGATGATCAGGATTCAGATGTGTATAAAGACCGGTTTGAGTCCTTTATGCATTATCTCAATTTCTAAATTGCAAACAGCAGAATGGCTTTAGAGTACAGCAAGGGTATACTGACAACCCTGCTTTTTAGTGTATTCCTATTTGCTGTTACTCCTGCGCAATCCAGCGATTATATCCGTATAAAATCGCTTGAAGTAGAAGGAAATCGGAAGACAAAAACACCTCTGATCCTTAGGGAAATGGATCTAAAGATCGGTGATACGTTACATGTATCAAAAGTAGCAGATCGGTTCGAGAGAAACGAAAAGCTCTTAATGAATACCGGGCTATTTAATAGCGTAAAACTAAATATAAAAGATTGGGACCAAGACCTGCAGGCAATTGATCTCACCGTAACGGTCGTTGAATCCTGGTATATTTTTCCGCTGCCAATATTTAATCTGGCCGATCGAAATCTCAATGTCTGGTGGACAGAACATAATGGATCATTGCAAAGAGTAAATTATGGTTTACGATTTGTTTACGTGAATTTTACCGGTAATAAGGACAATCTAAAGCTTACACTACAAGGGGGATATACGCGCAGGGTGTTGCTACAATACGAAAGACCATATATAAATAGAAAAAAAACATTGGGATTATCGGGGCGCTATTTTTTTGATCACCGCCGGGAGTTTGCTTATGCCACGGAGGAAAATAAATTATCTTTTTTTGAGAATCAGGAAAAAATTAATTTCCGCAGTTTAAAAGCGATACTTTCGTTACACTATCGACCTCGGGTCGAGGGATTTCACGAGTTGCTTTTCAAGTTTGAACGCAACAAAGTTACCGAGGAAATTCTCGATCTTAATGCGCGGTTTTTCAATGGTAAGACATCTCAAAGATATTTTGAAATCGACTATATTTTCAATCGTGAACGCCGCGATAGCCGCTTTTATCCACTTAGGGGTAATTTTCTTTCTTTCGAAGCACAGAAGGTTGGGCTTGGCATTTTTAACGACATAAATAAATTTTACACATCTTTGGCCTACGCTCATTATGTGCCCCTAACCGACTTTCTTAATCTTGAGCTACGAGTAAAAGGCAGGCGAGAATGGATCGGGGCGAATCATCCGTACTTTGGTCTCGAAGCCCTGGGTTTTGGAGAAGACTATGTCAGGGGTTATGAGTTTTACGTGATTGATGGTACTGACTTCCTCCTTTCCCGCAGTAGTGTACGGCTAAAACTTTTTGACAGGACTTTTGACTTAAAGCGGAAAATGCCGGTCAAAAATTATCGAATATTTCCGATATCCATTTGGTTTACCATCAATGCCGATCTCGGTAAGTCATATAACAATTTATTTAATACGAATAATCCCCTAAATAATCGCTGGCTATTTGGCAAGGGAATAGGACTGGATCTGGTTTTATATCAGAAATATGCCTTTCAAATAGAATACAGCATTAATCATCTGAAAGAAAGTGGAATATTCCTAAATGTAAGATCAGACTTCTAATGAAAGTACTTATATATGGAAAAACAGTGTTGCAAAGCCAAGTAGAGTCAATACAGTTGTTATTTGATTTATTGCATGGTGAGGAAGCCAAGATCCTGGTATTTGGACCATACCTGAAACAAATTGAGCCGCTGATTGCAATCCCCGGGAATATCGAGGAAATACGAAATTACCTTGAGTTGGTGCAACATCGTCCGGATTTTGTTTTCACATTAGGAGGTGACGGCACCATTCTAAGCGCGGCTACGCTGATCCGCGATAGCAACATACCGATTGTAGGGATTAACCTGGGCAGATTAGGTTTCTTAGCCAGCATTGAGGAAAAAGTAATGAAAGAGGCTTTCCAAATGATCAGGCACAATAAATACCGTCTTGAGGAAAGGTCAATGATCTATCTTGATTCGAGTCAACCAATTTTTGGTGAGAATTTATTCGCACTAAATGATTTTACCATATTAAAGCGTGATAATTCATCGATGATCATCATCCACGCCTTTATTAATGGAGAGTTTCTAAATTCTTACTGGGCCGATGGTCTTATAGTCAGTACACCAACCGGCTCCACCGGATATTCGCTAAGTTGTGGAGGACCCATTGTTTTCCCCGATTCACATAATTTTATTATCACACCGGTTGCCCCGCATAATCTGAATGTAAGACCCCTGGTGATCTCAGACACTTCAGTGATTAGTTTTGAAGTCGAGGGCCGTACCGAAAACTTTCTATGTACGCTGGATTCGCGATTCGAACTGATCACTCAGGAGTTTAAACTGTCTATACGAAAATGTGAATTTGGAATCCGATTGGTACAGCTTGAGGAGATGTCTTTCTCAAAAACCATGAGAAACAAATTGATGTGGGGGCATGATACCCGCAAGCACTACTAAGTAAATTTTCCCAGCTCTATTGGATTTTGTGAGCAATAAGTGATAAATTGGACTTAAATATATTTGAAATCCGTGGGCACGCCCTTCCTTACTTTTACCGATGACCTTATTGCAGAGTATCGCAAAATAGATCCCGCTGCACACCGGGATATAATACGTTTTTATGAACTACATAAGCAAAGATTACATGGTCTCGATGTAGAGAAGTTTCTGGAGATTGAACTGGGGTACACTAATGCTCTATTTGAATTGACCCGGTATGAAGCTTTCCTTGTGCGAACCAAATATCTGTTAGAGACACTGATCTATCATAACGTGAAATACCTTAATGGCGAGGATGTCTATGAAAAATTATTGTTAAGAAAAGCCGCCGCTCATTACCACATACTAGAACTTTCAACAGCTCAAACTATTTTGTGGCAGCTCTTAAAAATGAATCCTGATAATCAGTCGGCAGCATACCTCGTAAAAAGGTGTTTGATTAGAGAAACCCCTGATTACATCAGAAGAGTGCAGGGAGCTAGCATTTTTCTTTTCCTATTGTCTGCCGCCATGATTGCTGTGGAGTTGCTCATTATCCATCCATTTTTTAGCCAGCATGCTGAGCTCCTGGAATTTGTCAGAACATCGGTCTTTTTAAGTGCCTTGGGCTTGTTAATTGGGGCGCAGATCTTTCATCGTTTGCGTTCGTATCACTTCGTAAATACAACTGTTCAGAATCTAAAACGCCACTGAGTTAGACAATCTGTGAGCCTTAAATGCCCGATCGATTCCGATTGGCACGAACATTGCATTATCCTATGATATAATGGAAAAGTTAATATTTGGTTATTGGGATGGAAAGCCCGGAAACCCAATAGATTCAAGCCATTCATTACAATCAAAAAGCAAAATAGTAACCAAAAATGCAGGCCGCAACCCAACCCAATCCGAGCCAGGTGAACTCGCAAAATCAGGAGCAATTTCTCATCGTCCCAATTTTTTTTAAGAAACAGATAGAGGCGATCATTGAATCGAAATCGCCCTCTTATGCATTTGGATTTTTTTATGGCACCGAGCAGGAAAATTATCGCATTATAAAAAAGATCTGGCCAGTAAATTCAGTCGACCGTCATGGATCTGAGGTTAAGATTACCCGGCAAGATTTCGAAAATGCCAAAGCAATTACCCAAGGCACTAATCTTAAGTTACTTGGGTGTTTTTTTACCTCTGATAATGGAGGTACCAGTAAGGCCATTCTTTCAAATAATCATCCGAATTCATTTTCCTTTATTAGACTGAATGAAGGGCATAATGGAAACGTTAGGACCTGGAGCAGCTCTATTCGATATAAGGACTCTAGCTCCGTGGTATCTCAAAAGGTCATTTGCTAGATAAATCACCTGCCTTTTCAATCTCCTTTACTAAAGCTTTGCAGAGTTAGAACATCTTTTTGATTTCAGGTTTGTTCAATAACTACTAAATTGGATGATCTAAAATCATAAAATGATGGGTAAGTCATGCAAAAACCCAATCTAAACCGGGAAGAACTTTTACGATACAATCGTCACCTCCTGATTCCTGATTTTGGTTTAAAGAGCCAATTGAAATTGAGGAACAGTAAAGTTGTGGTGATCGGGGCAGGTGGTCTGGGCAGCCCGGTCCTTTTATATTTGGCAGCTGCTGGTGTGGGAACGATTGGAATCATTGATGCTGACAGTGTAGATCATTCGAATTTACAGCGGCAGATATTATACGATAGTGAAGATATTGGCAAGAGGAAGGTACAGGTGGCAGCTGAAAGGGTTCGTCAATTAAATCCTAATGTCAAAGTGTTGGCCACTGATGCCATGCTCACTTCACAGAATGCTCTCAACATTCTTGAACCTTACGACTTAGTGATAGATGGTACAGACAACTTTCCGACACGCTACCTGGTCAATGATGCCTGTCTGATACTAGGTAAGCCTTTGGTCTATGGATCTATTTTTCAATTTGAGGGTCAAGCATCCGTCTTTAATTTGTTGGAATCGAGCGGGAAGAGAGGGCCTAATTACCGTGACCTTTTTCCTGAGCCACCACCTCCGGGCATGGTGCCCAGCTGTGCCGAAGGAGGAGTATTGGGTGTGCTACCCGGTATCATCGGCAGCATGCAAGCCAATGAAGCGATTAAAATTTTGGCTGGTATTGGAGAGACCCTTAGTGGTCGCTTGTTCATTTACGATGCCTTATCTTTTTCATCTGTCACCTTGAAAGTCGCGAAAAATCCAAATCTTAAACCTGTCACGGAATTAATTGACTACGAGATCTTTTGTGGCATTACACCTCAGACGGCTCCCAATGAGGACCAGGAGATATCTCCGGAACGTCTTGCACAGATAATACAGCTTGGAGATGAAAAGTTACAATTGATCGATGTCCGGCAACCACATGAGTATGATAGTGGTGACATTGGTGGGGAAAAAATGCCACTTGATCAATTAGATAGATTTCTGACAAAAATTAACCGTTCAGGTAAAGTCGTTTTGTATTGTCGCAGCGGAGAAAGGAGTAAAAAAGCAATCAAAGATTTAGTTGACCAGCACGGATTTAACAATCTTTTGAATTTGCGAGGAGGACTTATCGCTTATCTGCAAGAAGTAGATTAAGAAAAGGGCCCTCTTGAAGAACAGAAGCAATACCTCTTTTTATCGCAGTAAAGTAATGGCCCCGGATAAAATCTCCGATTTGCCGTCCACTTGTGTGACTTTGATGCAATAGAGGTATACACCGGGTTGTAATTCATTGCCATCTTGTGTACCGTCCCACCCTAATTCAGGAATGGTGCTTTCGAAAAGTAACCCACCCCAACGGTTGAACACTTGCATATTAAATTCAGAAATAGCACCTAAATTGGCAAATTCCGGTCGGAATACTTGATTGGTACCGGCAGGTACGAATGCATTTGGTATAAAAACACCCACTTTTGGGAGAACACAAACTCTGTTTGAGGTTGCCACCAGGGTGTCGATACCATCACTATTGGTATGTAGGACTTTTACGACATAACACAGAGTGCCGGTAGCCGGCCTTTCCAGCATATCGAGGAATTGCCGTGAGTCATCCTGTCCAGAAAATAACAACCTCTCTGTACCGTCTTCTTCGATGCGGCACAATCTGGTCTCAAGACTTGTTCTTCCCGTTGCATCAAACCGAGTCCAATCTAGTTGAGTTTGTGTGGCACTCTTTGCCTCCGCATTGAGTACTATTGATGCCATCACATTTGATTGAGAGGTGGAGTCACAATCGTCCGCGGCAGATACTTGATAGTAATATACCTCATCAACCGCATTGGCATTTAGATCAATGAAAACCACGCGATCGTCTGCCGTTCTCGAATCATTAAGATCGGTAAGTGACTGCAAATCATTCTGTCTATTACCCCGATTCATGTCCAATATCTTAAGGTCTGCGTTGGCATTGTGATCCCATAACACCTCAATACGGCCATCCGGATTGACACTGACATTACGAATCAATAATTTGGTCAAGGGATTTATAACGTCGGTGGTCTCACAGACAGTGTTACTAGTTGATATCACATTGGTTCCCTTTTCCTGATACTTAATGGCAACACAATACGCTCGATTATCTTCAATACCAGTCAAATATGCCAGAGTGTCAGTAGGTTGCACTCTATGCTCAAACGCAAGGGGATCTCCATCGATCCCCAGCCATATCTCGACCGTTTCATTTCCGTTTGGCCAAATCCCGTAAGGATTCCAATTGAGTTTGATGAACTGACCGCAGTAGTCCACTTCGGTTTGCAAATGGATCGTATTATGAGGTAGATCAAAAAGACCCGTGTTTCCACATTGATCAATAGCCAGAACGTAATAGGACTCTGATCTGGCCTCAGCCATCGCCGTAGGATCCAAATATTCCAGCGTGCCGGTTCCAAATACGGTATCGATAGGGATCGTGCCTTGCGCCGTGGACCGATAAATAATGTATCCTACTGTTTTTGCATCTCCGTTATCGTACCATGATATCAAAACCCCATCTTCTGTCACCGTTACCTTTTCGAGGGTAGTGACGGCCAGGGCCAAATTATCCAAGGTATCTGATGGAGTTGAAATCAGTCCCGGACAATCGTGATTTGACTTTAAGAAATAATAAGCGTTTCCGGAGACTGAATGATGATAGCTGGTAGTGTTCTCATCTGGGATAGTCGCGATGATACTGTAGGGGCCGTCAAAAGTGGCACTATAGAATATTTCAGTACTTACGAAACTCCCACAGGAATTTATTGTTGGAGACCAAAAAAGCGTATCAGATCGGATGCATTGGAACACAGGGGGACTAACCTGAGCATACACCTTATGCAAGGTAAAAAAGAGCAGAAACAGGAAAATTGTTTTGAGATTCGTCATGAGTTTGTAGGCTCTCCGCTGATAAACATATACTAAACGTGAAATTTCTGTCATTATGGCTTAAAGCGGACAAAGATTGTGGGCTGGTACGATATATGAGCTTCGATTTACGTTGTAAGTGATAGCTTTCATTATCACTATCTTTGCCAAAATAGCAAATCGATTAAAGAGGACAATATATGCTCAACATATTCACAAAATTATTTGGAACCAAGTTTGACCGCGATGTAAAAAAGTATGCGCCGGTGGTTGATGACGTACTCAGACACTATGAGGAATATCAAGTTTTAAGTCATGATCAACTTCGTCAGAAAACGTTTGAGTTTAGAGACCGCATCAAAGAATACCTATCCGATATTAGTGCAGATATTCAGGCATTAAAAGATGAGGCAAAGGCTGAAAAAGACTTTGGCATTAAGGAGCAGTTGTTCAATGAGATTGACACTTTGATTAAGGAAAAAGATGAACAACTCGAAGTTGTTCTGAATGAAATTCTACCCGAAGCATTTGCGGTAGTGAAAGAAACAGCCAGACGATTTAAGGATCATGCGGAAATGACAGTTACAGCGACCGAATTTGACCGCGATCTTGCGGCCAAAAGCAATTATATTAAAATCGAAGGTGAACAGGCCATCTGGTATAACAAATGGACTGCAGCTGGTGCCGAAATCACCTGGGATATGTTGCATTATGACGTGCAATTGATTGGGGGAATGGTTTTGCATGATGGAAAAATTGGAGAAATGGCAACAGGTGAGGGCAAGACCTTAGTGGCCACATTGCCAGCATATCTAAACGGCCTGTCGGGAGAAGGTGTGCACATCATTACAGTTAATGATTATTTGGCCCGGCGAGACTGTGAATGGGTAGGTCCAATTTTCGAATTCCTGTTTCTAACTGTGGATTGCATCGATAAATACCGGCCACACTCTCCCGAACGTATTAACGCCTATCGTTGTGATGTTACCTATGGGACGAATAGCGAATATGGTTTCGACTATTTACGTGATAATATGGTGAGATCGAACGCGGAACTCGTCCAGCGAAAGCACCATTTTGCTATGATCGATGAGGTTGATTCAGTGCTGATCGATGATGCCAGAACACCGCTTATTATATCAGGGCCGATTTCGCAAGATGCTGAGGATCAGGAATATGTAAGACTAAAGCCTTCAGTAGAGAGATTAGTCAATGCCCAAAGAAGATTGGCTACGGAGTATCTGGCTACCGCAAAATCTCAAATTGGTCAGGGAACTACCGGATATGACGAAGGTGAAGGTGGGATGACTCTCTTAAGGGCGTACCGGGCACTACCCAAATATAGACCATTGACCAAATTTCTAAGTGAAGAAGGCGTCCGAATCACCTTGCAGAAGGCTGAGAACTTCTATATGCAGGAGCAGTCAAAAAATATGCATGTGGTTGATGAACCTTTGTTATTCACGATTGATGAAAAGAATCGAAACGTCGATTTGACCGAAAGAGGAGCAGAATTTCTCGCACAAGGAGGTGAAGACCCCAATCTCTTTATCTTACCAGATATCGGTACTGAGATTCTCGAAATAGACGAAAAAGAAGCGCTTTCAGAGGAGGAAAAAGCCGAAGCCAAGCAAAATCTAATCCAGGACTATAGTGCCAAAAGCCGTCGTTTGCACGCAGTGAGTCAACTGTTGAAAGCTTATACTTTATTTGAGCGTGATGAGGAATATGTGGTGCTCGATGGGCAAGTAAAAATCGTCGATGAACAAACTGGCCGAATGATGGAAGGCCGGCGGTATTCTGATGGATTGCATCAGGCATTGGAAGCTAAAGAGAATGTGAAAATCGGTGAACTCACACAGACTTACGCTACGGTCACTCTGCAAAATTACTTTCGCATGTATCATAAGTTGGCTGGTATGACCGGTACTGCTGAGACTGAGGCTAACGAATTTTGGGAGATATATAAACTGGATGTGGTGGTGATCCCAACTAACAAACCAATTGTCAGGGATGATCGGGAAGATCTGGTTTATAAAACAGCAAGAGAAAAATTCAATGCGGTAATAGATGAAATAGTGGCGCTTAGTAATTCCGGAAGGCCTGTACTGGTCGGTACGACAT
>JABDLW010000582.1 GCA_013001805.1 Saprospiraceae bacterium
GCCTTGGGTTCATAGGCATTAATGTCGGTTGGCGCAGTGTAAAGAGGAAAGGCGTCCGCAGTCTGCACGAGGACATCATATTCATCCGCGACCCAGGCATTTAAGGCCGTTTCCAGGTTGTCATTCAAAATAAAATCGACTTTCAGTCCGTATTCCTTTAGAAAGCGTGATCGGGAATTTGACCGGGCACCTTCATTAAAATAGAGTCCCGGTGCATAACCTCCCCAGGTCACGAGCTGCACGGTTAAGACTTCTTCATCATCACTGGCTTCCTCGGTCGCCGGCGTACTGGCATTGGCAGAACCGGCATCAGCACCAGATTTATCCGTGCCCATTTCCTGGCTTTGTTCCTTAAGCTTGGAGCCCAGATCTGTTTCATTCAGTACAAAACGAATACCAAAGAACAGGCCCAATATGATCAGCATTGTGATCAGGAACTTGGAAAAAGTAGTCAATCTTCTCGCCATAATATGTTTGTTAAAATGTATTGTTTAAACCAAGAGTGTCTCGAAGTTAATTATCAATAAGAATGCAAGCTGGACTTAGTTAGGCCCTATTCGAAGAAGTCATCGTACTGATTTGAATGATTTGGGACCCGAATTGGTTTTTTAATGGGCTCATTTAGGTCCAGGACATTCTTGTCATCAGCAGCTTCCAAAATCAGTGAGTCTTTTTCCTTGCCCAATAACAACGAGACTCCCTCCTTCTCCCACTTTTCCAGCATCCGCAATCCCTCTTCTTCAAAAACCCCATTTTGCAGATCCACGGATGACATAAAACTTTCGGACATTTCCATAAATCGCTCCATCTCACCAACTTTGGAGCTTACATCGTCAGCAATAGCTTCAAGTGCCTGATCAAAAACAGCACGCTTATCGGCATCGCCTTTAATGATGCTCATGGCAGATTTCATTGCTGAATTACTGGCATGAATCGCTTTTCTTTCCTGCTCCTTGACCATGACCTGATCCTGGATGTCCTCCAACATAATCTCAGAATTCTCGTACATCTTGCGCAACACACGGTACAAAATCTCCATCTTTTGATAGAGATCCTCCAATTTCATGTTTGACTGCTTTAGTCTGCCTGCTTTTCTGGATTTTAGGATCATAACGGACTCCTTGTTGGTGTCACGGGCTTTGGTAGCCAGATCCAAATTATTGGCGATCTCCTTCTTATTATTTATGATCATCTCCTGCAACTTGTGCATTTGACCTCTCAGTTGACTAATCTGCCTATTCATTTTGCGCAGATTATCCTTTAAGTCATCCACGTAATTTTTTAAAATCCCAATGGGGTCGATTTGGATGAAAAGACCCGTGACCCAACGCATCACGCTCTTATACATGTACCAAACCAGGTTTCGCATTTTAGGATCCAATACCATATATATAATGGCACCAAGCACCAAGAGCATCAATGCCAAATTGAGTGTGTTGGCGGCTAAAGCGATCAGGGTAGGTAGGGCCTGAATTAGTAGAAAACCACCACCGATGATCAGACCGGCCATCACCAAGCCACCGGTCTTGCCCTCCGGTCTTTTCCAAAAACTTGTTTTCTCTGCCATATTTTTAGATTACCTCTATGATTCTTACAATTCCTCTAACAAACTTTGATCTCAAAAGCTTCCGTATCAATGGATTATTTGAGGTATTTGCTGATATTTTCGACATCCAGGTTGATTTGTGATACCAGATTACTGTAGGATGCTATGAAATCCTGCCTGGTTGTTTCTATTTTTAAATTGGCTTCCTCAATTTCTTGCTTCATTCCAACCAATTTTGACTTAGACGTTTCCACCTCCTGTTTCAGTTGCTCAATTTGATCCAATTTATCTTGAATCGTTTGTTCCAGGTTTTTGATTTCACCCAGGCCTCCATCGATTTGTTTGCTCCTTTGGTTACTTAATGCCCGATTAAATTTACCTTCTTCCTTCTCTAACACCGACAAATATCGCTGTGCCGAAGCCGTCAACCCATCTGGCGTAGCACCCAGAGTTTGGGCTGTCGCGTATGCTGATTTATATACTGTGGCTTCGTCCATATCCATCTTAAGCAAGTTTTGTATTGACTGCTTAAACTCGATGTAGTCGAAGCCTTCCTGGTTCTGAGCTTCGATTGCCTTCAGCAAGATATTGGTAAACTGCTGATTGACCTTCCCATCTGGTGTTGCATAGGATTGTTCCGACCGTATTGTCAATGCTTCGTCCATATTTGCCTCTTCGGTTGATCCTGCTTCGACGGACTTCTTTACCGGTGCACTTTGCTCCGTTTTCTCGTCCTCAATGACAAAAGCTGATTTAATCTTTTTGAAGAGACTCATATGTAGATTTATGGCTATATGTAAGATAGATCCTTGCCGGATTCTATCCTGGAACCTGATTCAACCTACAAATTAAATAAATTTCACCCGCATTCGGGCATTTGGAAAACTCGACTTGAATCGACTCTACTGCTTCGTTACATCCCACTTGACCTAAATCAGCATATTATTCCGGGAAAACAGAAGCATGCTTTGATGGAGTTA
>JABDLW010000179.1 GCA_013001805.1 Saprospiraceae bacterium
ACACTGCATTTCGGTCAGCAACGTGATTCATCCGATTCGTCATTCATTCACTCCCATTCGTCATTCGAATCATTCGTCATTCCCCATTCCCCATCGAGACGCTCATTTCAATCGGTCTCGATCTTCGATTCGTCTACGGACGTTTACACTGCATTTCGGTCAGCATCTTTGATGCGTCGGTCAGCAACGTGATTCATCCGATTCGTCATTCATTCATTCCCATTTCCCATTCGTCATTCGAATCATTCGAATCCGGTTGTGTTTTATGACATTTTTAGGATAAATTTTTCTTTTATCTTATTTACAATTTTTTTAACTTGGTTGGTATGGAACGAATAGTCCTATCATACCAATATTTCATTAACTCTTCCTTAAATCAAGACTGCTTATGAATATCACATTCGAAGAACTTCGACGTACAAAGCACAGTTTGCCAACCGGCAGTATCAAGCGTATAGCTGAACAACTGTCGGTATCTGAACAAACTGTTAGAAATTATTTTGGCGCAGCCAAATATGTTGAAGGTACGCCTGTAGACCGGCATATTCAGCCAGGTCCTGACGGTGGTATTGTGCATCTGGAAGACACTACCATTCTGGAGTTAGCCAGACGTATCATTGATGAACATCAATCTTCGTAATTGAATTCGATAGATTCGTCACAATTGTGAGTGATGGATATGTCCAAAAAGAAAGGGCCACCGGATTCGGTGGCTTTTTGTTTCTAATTGAAATCCATTTGCCGAATCGATCCATCCTTTCGCTGCCGGATACCTTTTCCTACGACCGGCGTTCAGCTCAAAGGTGCAGTCTTATGAAGCAGGTAGCCATAAATAAGGAGCCATCAGCTTTCGATAATCGGCTGTGCGCTGTTGGTCTGTTCCAATAATTAACTCAGAGTAATTACATTGATCTTTTGCCTGGCTAAATAAGGCAAGTAGCCGCTTAGGTCTTGTTCCCACTTTATGAGTTACCCAGGTTAATATTTGAGGATATAACCCGCTTTGCTCAGCCACGGTCAACCAATGTTGGCTTTGAGCTGCCGGCATTACCAGGGCAAAAGTCCCCGAAGGAGACAACAACCTGTCCACGCTTGACATCAGTTGTGTTGTCGTAAGCGAGGCCTGGTGTCTGGCTACAACCCGTGATTCGAAGCCGGGTTTCTGTGAGTTGTAGTAGGGAGGATTGGAGACAATTAGGTCAAAACCACCCGGATTAGAGTATTTCGTAATGTCTTGTCTGACAAAGCTAACATTTTGAGACCAGGGACTTCTGCTGGCATTAGCACGCGACTCGTCTATCGAAGGGGCATGTATATCAACACCAAGAATTTGCACCCAGGGCATTCTCTGGGCCAATAGCAGGCTGAGTATGCCACATCCCGAACCTATATCAAGCACCTTCTTTTCAGTTCCAGCGACCGGACACCAAGCTCCCAAAAGCAAAGCATCGGTTCCTACCTTCATCGAAGATTTACCGTGATCCAAATCGAATTGACGCAAGCGAAAATGATTGCCGGACATCACGACATCTTGAACTTAAACAGACAATGGTGGGTATTTGAATTGCTTTTTGCCCGCTTGGAATGGCTTGGAGAAATAGATAGGCCAATCAGAACCTGGTGGTAAAATCTCGAATGGCACGAAGGATGTCCTGGCGACTTATTTGACCTTGCAATTTGCCTCTATCGTCAACGACCAGTAAGCGTTTGTATTTGGTTTTCAAAAAGGTGTCAGCCACCTCCACCGTATTGGCATGGACAGAAATGGTTTTCATAACGTTAGTCATGTAATCTGCAACGGTGGATGTAATCACAGGCTGGTTATGGTAAGCAATATCAAATAACACCTTCAGACAATCCTTATCATCGATCAGACCGACCAATTCCTTTTTCTCATTGAGTACCGGGGCTCCGGTTATTTGATGTTTTAGTAAAACCTCAACTGCTTCGACAATCTCAGTTGCCGGAAGAAAGGTGATTAATTTTTCGACCGGGGTCATATAATCGGTAACCTTACCTGGTTTAAATTCCTTTTGTATGGATTTGGCTTCGACTGATTTTTGCTGATAGTTCTTCATTGCACATTGGATTTCTGTAGATATTCACAACGATGTTATTAAGTTAACATTTTTTTCTTACAGTCACTCCCTTCTTCTGTTGCTTAATGAACAATCATTTCGATCCCGGGAACGGCAGGTGGTTGCAACTGGAGAATGCAATCTCCAAATATGTCTAAAGACTGCATGATGGCCGCACTCGTCCGAAATCTCCGCTAACTATTTTTCTTGAAAAAGTCTTTCTTTGCCAGTGATATTATACGGAGATGAACGACCCTTTAATACTAAGTGAAGATTTTCAGGAAGCCCTTGATCTCATGGAGCTTACCACCCATCATGTTTTCCTCACGGGAAAAGCAGGTACCGGAAAGTCCACCCTACTACAATTGTTCAGAAGGACGACGCAGAAAAAAGTGGTCGTGTTAGCACCAACTGGTGTCGCGGCGCTAAATGTCCAGGGACAAACTATTCATTCATTTTTTAGTTTTCCACCGAAATTAATGGCTAGTAGTGAGCTAAAAATCAAGAAAACAAAACGCATTTTCAAAGTAGTAGAAACCATCGTTATTGATGAAATTTCAATGGTTCGCGCCGAAATACTGGATCATATAGATCTTGTGCTTCGAATGGCCCGACAAAATGCTGTTGCTTTCGGTGGAGTTCAGATGATCTTTATTGGCGACTTATTTCAATTACCTCCTGTAGTCGCATCCCATTATGAGCGGTCATATTTTTCAACAACCTACCCATCTCCGTACTTCTTCTCTGCCCGGGTCTTTAGCTCCGGATTACGGTATGAGACGATTGAATTACATGTGGTTTACCGGCAAGAGGAAAGGAGATTTGTGAATTTGCTGGATGCGATCCGGACCGGTGATGTTGATGACGAGTTATTAGCCGAGCTAAATGAACGCGTCGGGGAACGTCCTCCCGATCAGAAAGACTTTATTACTCTGACTACCAAAAACGTGGTTGCCCAGAGAATAAACCAGCGGGAACTTGATCAAATTGAAGAGCTACCGTACAGTTTTCCAGCGGAGATTAAGGGGCATTTCAATCCTGCCCTTTATCCCACTGATATTATACTGCGCCTAAAAAAGGGGGCTCAGGTCATGTTATTGCGCAATGATCCAGGTAAGAAATATGTCAATGGCACTATCGGTGTGATTGACAGTTTGACCAAAGATAAAATCAAGGTCCGAATTGAAAATCAAAGGGATGATGAAGTGGTGGATGTCAACAAACAGGAATGGGAGCTCATTAAATACCATACACCTACCAAAAGCAATGTCATCCAGACAGAAGTAGTTGGGTCATTTATTCAATTTCCACTTAAATTGGCCTGGGCCATCACTGTGCATAAGAGCCAGGGTAAAACCTTCGACCATGTCGAGGTCGACCTGGCTGGTGGAGCATTCGAACACGGCCAGACATATGTAGCTTTGAGCCGTTGCCGAAGTCTGGAGGGAATCATTCTGCGCCAGCCGGTCAAATACCGCGATATCCTTATTGATGAACAGGTCATCGACTTTTATCAGCGGGTACGTAGACTTTAGGGCCGGGAATTTATCTAACCGAATAAATCAAAATGCCTATAATATTTTCTCCCGAATTAGTATTTTACATCAAAACTAACACTCAAGAGAGAATGACTACGAAGCGAAAAAGGAGAAAACAACAATCGGAAAAGCAGGAAGCCCGGAAGTTCTTTTTGGTTGTTGCGATAATTACCTTGATTTTGATTTTGCTGGGATACATTTATTACACCCGTTAGGAGATACCCAGGTTCAATTAATCACATGCATTTGTTTCTATCAACTGATTACGCAGTGGTCTGGTTTCAGTGATCAGGGGATGGATGTCTGACATCAGGGCCGGGTCTACCTCCACCCGATGACTGCGTAAATTTGTTCTCACAATAAAATATTCTCTGCCCTGATCTGCACAATCCGGACAACCATATAATGTGTCAAGTCGAAAAAATTGGTCATCTACCAGCTCAGAAATCCTTCTCCATTCACTGATATCCGGCGCCAAAGTACATGACTTGTCGGGCAGACCGGATTGGCGGGTTGATCTT
>JABDLW010000630.1 GCA_013001805.1 Saprospiraceae bacterium
GTAATTGCCAGCCAGAACCGAGGGATAAATCGACTCCAGCACTCAATTGCCAGCCCCAGCCATGTCCCGAATCTTCATTGATATCGCCAGCCACATTTTCAATCTCGATATGATTATAAATTCCCCCGGCACGGGCATAGATTCCAACCCCACCATCACCCAGAGGAATTAACCCACTTAATCCCAGCATGTATCCGGTTTCCTCAAAATCATTTTCAACACCCGCATCATCACTATCAGCAGCAAATTTATTCCATCCCCAACCGCCATAGATACCAAGATTAGCGATAAAGTCATAGTTTAGAATCCCTTCGAATCCGTATCCGGTTTTTAAAGGCACATCTCCCAGATCTTGTGTAGCAAAATCAGCACCACTCCTGATCTCCAGAGAAAACTGGTTCTGAGCATTAGCCGAAATGGTAACCATTAAGGCAGTAACTAAGAGAATTAAAACAACTTGATTTTTCATGGTTCCAAAGTTTTATTGTTATTAAGCGAGATAAAAGTTACCCGCGTTTCATTCCCTGCATATTGACTCATAGCAAGATGTAAAATGATGTTAATCATCGTGCCAATCGATAAAATATTTTGATGGTGAGCTAAAAATTCCTCGCTAAATAATGTAATGTACCTCTTCATCCGGATGAGCTAGATCAGCAACGGAAATTATTTCCATCATTCCATTCAAATCCAAAAAATGTCAATTTAGGCAACGGTTTCAAGACGTCAACTAATGGCTGTGGAGCAGTAAACCTGCAAGGTGGTAAGACCTTGATTTTACTTAAAATAATGATTCACTAAAATGCTTAAGTACCTATTTCTCTTGCTACTCTTTTTCCATGGGCTAATCCATACCCTGGGTTTTTTCAAGGCCTTTCAAATCATGGAAATTTCACAGTTAACCAAAGATATAAACCGGCCGCAGGGAATTCTGTGGCTCATTACTTTTGCACTTTTTATTTGCAGTGCCATTCTCTTCTTACTTCGTCATCCCAATTGGTTTTTGATCACCCTTCTATCGGTGGTAATTTCACAAGGGTTGATCATAAACTCCTGGAGCGATGCTAAATATGGTACTGTCGCGAACATTATTATCCTGATCGCTGCTACCATAAGTTATGGCCACTTTAATCTGACTAACCGGTACCAGGAAGATGTCAGCACAGGCCTCGTCAGGACATCAAGCTTAAAAGAAGAAATATTAGAGGAACGTGATCTGCTGCATTTACCCGAAATCGTACAAAAATATCTCCGATACAGTGGTGTGATTAACAAACCCAAAGTATATAATGCTAAAATCTTGCTCGAAGGACAGATGCGGGGTAGAGATCAAGACTGGTTCCAATTTGAAAGTGAACAATATAATTTCTTTGACCAACCATCACGATTCTTCCTGATGCAGGCAAAGGTTAAAGGGTTTTCAACTTATGGCTATCATCGATATAAAAACACAAAAGCCAGCATGCTAATCAAACTTCTTGGATTATTTCCAGTAGTCAATCATGACGGCGCCGAAATGGATACTGCAGAAACAGTCACCTTGTTTAATGAAATGTGCCTGATGGCACCAGCCACGCTGATCACTAAAAATATAGTCTGGAAAACAATAGATAGTCATAGCGTCACTGCAAATTTTACGAATGATCACATCACTGTGAGTGCCACTCTATACTTCAATGATGCAGGTCAGCTTATTGACTTTCAGTCTGAAGACCGGTACGAAGTAGCTGATATGCAACGTTATCCATTTTCCACTCCCATTGGAAAATATCAAGCGAGAAATGGCTATAACCTGTTCACCTTTGGAGAAGCAATCTGGCATTATCCCGATGGCGACTTTACCTACGGAAAATTTGATATTAAGAGTATTGAATATAACGTGACGGAATAAGTTACTGGAGTGCTTCTCAGACGAGAATAGCATTATTAGCCTGACCGGATACTGGTCAGGTAGTACATGTCCAGAGAATTTGCGGTGACTTCTTAAGTACGTCTTCAGCGATGTGATGATCCAATAATTTATCGCCAGGCCTCGCATTATGAATGCCCATCGCGATCAGGCCGGCACCAATATCACTGGCATAGTGTTGAATGCCTTCTTCAGCGGTCTTGTCGTTGTATACCACAAATTCAAAATTGGAAAGTTTTTGTATCTCCTGGAACCGGTCAAATTGATCTTGGGCTTCGCGGCTGGAAATCCAGTCCTCCCTGGTATTTATTTTGACGATATGCAATTTAGCTTGCAGTGCGTGTTGAAGGCGCCCCAGTTGCTTGACCACATATACCGGGGTTGTCTCAAGATCAGTGGCAAAGACAATATGTTTAATCTTTTTAATATCATGTACCGCACTGATGGAAAGGACTGGCACCTGACAATGTCGCATGATTTTTTCAACCGTACAACTGGGTATCTCATCGGTAAGTAATGCTTTACGGTGCCCAACAACTACCAGTCCATGACGACCAATCTTTGTTTCATCTACGATTCGATTTATGGTTTTTCCCTCGACTATTTTAGAA
>JABDLW010000660.1 GCA_013001805.1 Saprospiraceae bacterium
GGCAGATACTGCCCACCATGAGGGATTCTGGCTGGCAGCAGAAAAGCACCTATTCAACCCGGTCATGGACGCCATAATTGAGGCTCCCTATCCTGTCAGTAAGACCTTATCAGGATGTGATTTTGCACCTGAATCCGAGGTAATTCGCCTTGCCGAAGGAAGTGACAACTGGCCCATGACCTGGGCAGATGACGACAACCTCTATACAGCGTATGGGGATGGATGGGGATTTAAACCCTATACTGAAATCAAGCTTAGCTTAGGTTTAAGCAAAATAGAAGGGCTACCACCAAACGTAAAAGGCACCAATTTACGATCCAACAGTGGTGAACGGGTGGGTCAGGGGAAATATGGTGTAAAGGCTAGTGGACTATTATCGGTGAGCAACACTCTCTACATGCTGGCACGAAATGCTGGACATGCCCAGCTGGCCTGGTCAAGTGATCACGGACTTTCCTGGGAATGGGCAGACTGGACATTTGATGAAAGTTTTGGTTGTCCCACATTTTTAAACTACGGTAAAGACTATTCCGGAGCACTGGACACTTTTGTATACATCTATTCCACAGATGCATCTACTGCATATGATATCGCTGATCAAATGGTGATGGCCAGGGTACCTAAGTCCAAATTAAAACTTCAAAATGCTTATGAATTTTTGTCCGGATTTGAAGCGGATGATTCCCCAGTGTGGAGTGACAATGTACGACATCGATACCCGGTGTTTTCAAATCCCGGTAAGTGCTACCGTTCTGGTATCACCTATAATCAGGGTCTGGATAAATTTTTATGGTGCCAAATAATCCCGCTAGCTACGGAATCAAAAGGACCCAGGTTTGTGGGCGGACTGGGTATTTTTGAATCAGATAATCCCTGGGGCCCTTGGCACACGGTTTATTATACCAGAAGATGGGACATAGGACCGGGAGAGACGATGAACATTCCTTCAAAGTGGATTAGCAAAGATGGAAAAACAGCACATCTTGTCTTTTCCGGCGACGATTTTTTTTCGGTGCGCCAGGTTCAATTTTTGAAGTAGTGAAGCCGCATCGCATTTCCCCATTTCAACAGTGTATTTTCAATACTCATTTTAAATGATGCATTTGCCATCTCTATTGATCACTGCCGTTCACATTGGTTATCTAATCCTAATTTTTACCTCTATTATTAAAACGTATTAAAAGAGCAATCGATGAAAATTTTTGACCGCAGGAAATTCTTGAACAGGACAACGCAGCTAGGAGCTTATTCACTTTTATTACCATATGTAAAGCGGCAACCAGAAGCTAAAGAGATCAAGTCCAGTGAGAGGATAACCGATCCAATGAGCAGATTACAAAGAGAAAAAATCAAAATCACTGATATTGTCGTGACCCCCCTATCTTATCTGCCACCAGATGGTCAAATATTATGGGCGGTAGGATCGTACGAGGTGTGGAAAACCGATGCCGCCCTGGTTCAGGTATTTACCGACCAAGGTATCGTTGGTTTTGCTGAAGGCACCCCTTACAGTAATCCGGATGAAATAAGAAAATATACAGATAAGCACATTACTCCTTTTATGAAGGGAAAAAATCCCTATGATATTGACTTCCTGGGATCAGGGGGCCCCTGGCGGGACTATCTTGCCCGCGCTGCCTGGGCAGGTGTGCAAAACGCGTGCTGGGATATCATCGGAAAAACCAAAAACAAACCCGTTTATCAACTATTAGCCGTTGATTGTGAACCCAAGAAAAAAATGCCCATTTACGCAAGTGGCGGAGTAAATCATAAATGGTATGAAGATGGACCTACACAATTGATCGAAGAGGCGCTGAGCTATAAAGAACAAGGTTTTACCGCTTTCAAATTTCGCAATGGTACTGATTGGGCCTTCAGTAAAATGACGATGAAAAAATATCTTCCCATTCTGCGGCAGCTCCGTGAGGCTGTTGGCCCCGATTTTAAGCTGATGCTGGAAAAACAAGGTTGGACATTCGAAGAAATTACGGAACAACTTTGCCCAGCCCTGGAAGACTTAAAATTCTATTGGTATGAAGAGCCCATGAACCAATGGGAAGAGGGGGCAGTAGAAAGACATTTACAGATCAAAGAGGCCATGCCGTCGGTGATGATTTCAGGCGGCGAACGATTTACTAATCGTTTTCAACTACATCAATGGATCGTAGAGGGAGCCTACGATATTATTCAATCCGATTGCAATCTGACGGGCATTAGTGAAAACTGGCATATTGCACGACTGGCTCATTTATTTGGTCGCCTGCAGTGTCCGCACAACTGGCATGGCGGACTCACCACCATTGGCAATATTCATTTTGTGGCTAGCGCACCCAATGGACATATGTGTGAATTAAATCAGACCTTCAATCCATTGAAAGAAGAAGTTTTTAAAGAACCGTTGGTGGCCATTAATGGTTTAATGGATCTTCCGGATAAGCCAGGATTCGGTGTTGAATTAGCTGATGATTTGGAAAAGAAATTTCCCTGGGTACCTGGATCTTATTTACGCCCCAATAGCCACTTGAAAGGCTTCTGAGAAACCAGGTGACAGATCTCATGACCTGTCCATCCAGCATAATTTCGTTGGAATTTTTGCATGATCAAGCAAAACCGTTAAATCTGTCACCGATCGCCAATCGAAAATACCGGGTGATAGATTTGACAATCTATCTATTCCAGCATAATTCGCAAAAATTAGCGCGTGTCCAATCAAAAACCGTTAGATCTGTCACTCTTAATCCCGTCTAATTTCATTATTATAGTAGGGTGATCAAATGATATTCTCTAACGCTGTCAACCATAGTCGGGATAAATGGATAAACTAGCAACCTTTGAATTCGGTTCTTTTTATCATGTTTTTAACCGAACAAATAATCGCGAACGACTATTTAAGAACGATCAAAATCGAAGATACTTCCTCCGTCAATACAAGAAATTTGTAGCACCGTATGTAAATACTCATTCTTACTGCTTACTACCGAATCATTTTCATTTTTCAATTGCAATAAAATCAAAAGATATCTTAACCAGATTAATAACCGAGCGGCACCAGGGTGCCAGATCGAAGATGCAATCAAAATTCCTGAAGACTTAAATAAGGACTCACAATGCCATGGATTGATTTCCTCGCAATTCTCGCGTTTGTTTGGTTCTTATAGCCAAGCTTTCAATAAAGAGTTCTGTCGCAATGGGAATTTATTTAATCGACCCTTCAAAAGAATATTGATAAAAACCGAAACACAATTTTCATACCTTCAATATTATATCCACCACAATGCGAGAAAACATGGCATTGTTAAGAAATTTCAGGATCATGACTGGAATAGTTGGCATGAACTCATTTCACAAAAAGATACTTTTCTCGATAGAGACTTCATTTTTGACTACTTTGGGTGCAAGGAATCTTTTATTGCATTTCACAACGACCAGCAATTGTCTGATAAGTTTGAAGCGCTGAAAATGGAAGAATAGAGTCCTTTGAAATACCGGGTGGCAGATTTGACGATCTATCCATTCTAGCAAAATTCGTGAAATTTATCGCGTGTCCAATCGAAAAATGTTAAATCTGCCACCCTATCGTCATACGAAAATACCGGGTGACAGATTTGACGATCTAGCTATTCCAGCACAGGTAGCGAAAATTAGCGCGTGTCCAATCGAAAAATGTTAAATCTGACACCCTATCTTCATACGAAAATACCGGGTGACAGATTTGACGGACAAGCTATTCAAGCATAATTCGCAAAAAATTATCTCGTATCCAATCGGAAAATGTTAAATCTGTCACCTATCTTCTCACCGTATCATCACTTCCCAATATCTGGTACGTTTTGAATTTCCCGCTGGTCCTTCCACTTCCAGGGTAATGACTTTATGCACGCCTTTTTCCTTAAATTGATAAATGGGATTTTGCTCAGATGAATAATTTCCATCGCCAAAATCCCATGTCCATTTAGTGATATCCCCGATAGATTTATCTTGAAATGAGACAATACCACGACCATGATCGATAATCTCGAATTTCCATTCTGCTTTAATCGGATCGAGAAATTGTTCGTCCAGTGGCATTAATTGAAAAGCACACAAAAATGACGCGTCCTTTACCATTCTAACATCGTGGGCAAGGTTGACATGCCCTTCTCTTTCTTTACCATCAAAATCTAAAATAGACCAGGAAAGACCAATCACCTTATTTTCTTTCAAAGTAGATTCAATTGCATGCTCTGGTCCCTCGTAGGG
>JABDLW010000665.1 GCA_013001805.1 Saprospiraceae bacterium
CTTTTGATGAAGCATGGCTCTACGATGCCAGGAAATTTACTGATTACACCTTAAAGTATTTTTATGATAGTGAATCGAAATTTTTTAATTACACATCCGACCTTGATCCTCCCCTAATTGCCCGCAAACGAGAACTTGGTGATAATGTGATACCTGGCTCAAACAGTGCAATGGCCAGAAATCTGCATGTACTGGGACAGTATTTTCCCGACACCAGATATCAGGAATTATCTGATACCATGCTCTTCTCGATGCTCGGACCCATTCTGCAATCAGGCCAGACGAGCTTTTATTCAAATTGGAGTATACTTTTTCTTGAGAAGATGCAGCCCACATATGAAGTAGCCATTGTGGGAAATGATTATTTATCGATGGCCGCCGAAATGCAAAAGTCTTTCTTACCCAATACTATTTTCCTTGGTGGAAGTGACGAAGGTACGCTTGCTCTGCTAAAGGATAAACTGCAGAGTGGCAGAACCATGATTTATGTCTGTCAAAATAAAGTATGCCAGCTCCCTGTAAGTGAACCTGCCCGGGCAATGGATCAACTTCGATATTTTTAGGAAGTCTCATATGCTTGAGACATTCTCATATTATTTCTCTTCATTTAAATCCTAAAATTTAATTTATTGAAAAAAGACGAGCTTGATTACTTCTTTGTCTGTTCCAATCCATGAAGCAAAGTATTTTAATATTTTCTGCTATTCTCCTCGGTGTACTTTTACCCTATGGATATTTAATTACATTCCTGATTAAATATAGTTTAATTGTTATGTTGTTCTTTGCCTTCCTGGCAATCAAATTTTCCTTTAAAATTTTCTCTGTAAAACATTTTATCATTGTAACTGCCAACTTGCTCTTGCCGGTCCTTTTTTATTTTCTTGCTCTACCCTTTGGAAAAAATCTTGCACTTACCGCCTTTGTAATTAGTATCCCACCAACGGCAGCAGCTGCACCTGTACTTGCCCAATTTATGCGTACGGATGTAGCATTTGTCACCGCCGCTGTACTTATCACCAATCCTGCGATTGCTTTTTTTATTCCAACGGTATTACCCTGGCTAATGCCAGTCACCACTCCAATCTTATTTTTAGAAGTCCTCATTCCGGTAATGACAGTGGTGGGTGTGCCTTTGATTTTATCAGCATTAATCAAGAAAATCAGTATCTCAGCAACTCAAAAAATTCTGAGATTTAAAATTGTTGCTTTTTATTTATTCCTTTTTAATGTCTGGTTAGCTTGTGGAAATGCAACACATTTCCTGAGAAATGAAGGTAGCGACAGTGTCGCACTGATACCGCAGGTTTTTCTTCTCACCATACTCATCTGCGTGCTAAGTTTTCAACTGGGCCAGCGAATGGTAAAAAAAGAAATCGCCTTAGCCGGGAGTTTATCTTTAGGCAGAAAAAATACCATGTTCGGTCTTTGGTTGGCTTTAACTTTCGTAAATCCCGTGGTTGCTCTTGGCCCAATTTGCTATATAATAATGCAAAACATCTACAATTCGTATCAGCTTATGATGGTTGAAAAAAAGCAAAGGACTCTGCTGGAACCTGCCACTCAATCAACTTCTGGCGACTAGGAAAAGATCTTTCCCTGATGGCATCTCAATACACGTGAAGGATACTGGTCTATCAGCCGGTAGTCGTGAGTCGTAAAGATAATGGTCGTTTTCTTTTCCTGGTTCAGATCGTACAACAGCTTCAGGATATCGTCTGAGGTGTCCGGATCCAGATTACCTGTAGGCTCATCAGCAATTAAGAGGTCGGGATGATTGAGCAGGGCCCTTGCGATCGCCACTCTTTGCTGCTCGCCTCCACTGAGCTCGTGAGGCATCTTATGTTTCATAAACTTGAGGCCAACCAGATTCAGGACCTCATCAATCCGGAGAGACTTTTCTCTTTTGTCCTTCCAACCGGTGGCATCCAATACAAACTGTAAATTGGCTTCCATACTCCGGTCATAAAGCAGATTAAAATCCTGAAAGACCATACCAAGACGACGTCTCAGCCGATATAAATGTTGTTTTTTGATTTTTCGGAGATCAAATCCGGCTACATGACCATAACCGTTTCTCATGGGAAGCGCTCCGTAAATTGTCTTCAGAATGGATGATTTGCCACTGCCCGTTTTGCCTACCAGATAGATAAAGGCACCTGGTTCCAACTCGATATTTACGTTGTGTAAAACCAGGTGGTTCTCCTGGTAGATATCTGCATCACGTATAGCAACGACGGGGTGGGTATTATGCACCTCACCGGAAGAGATGATACTCCCGGAGTTACTTTCTATCATCGCGTTCTGTTGCAATTCTTTCATAGCCTGATCTATTAGATAATAAAGATATGTATAATTGTCTGAAACACAATAATCTAAAAAAACATTTTTTCTTTCTCGTGCATTATTGTATTTCTATTTGTAATTTCGTACCTCGATTTTAAATCTAACGATGAGAGGTATAAAAAAGATACATATCATTGGCCTTTTCATGGTCGTACTGGCAGTTGTCCTATTGCTTTCTGCTTCGAAAGACATGAGCTCATATGCGACTTTTGCTCAGGCTGACACCTCATCCAGACCAGTAAAAGTGGTGGGTGTGCTAGCAAAAGACAAAGAGATGTACTATGAACCAGCAAAAGATCCCAACTACTTTTCCTTCTATGTCAGGGATTCGGACGGTATCGAGCGCAAAGTGATTCTGCACGACGCCAAGCCACAAGACTTTGAGATGAGTGAGCAGATTGTGGTCACAGGACAGATGGAGCAAGAACATTTTGTTGCCAGCGATCTTTTGATGAAGTGTCCGTCGAAATACAAAGATGAAGAGATATCCGTGAGGTCCGACATCTAACACTTCATGCAAGAAATAAATTATATTGGTGAACATCTGGCTCCGGGCCGGCTAGGTCAGTTTTTTCTGGTTCTGGCCTTCTGTGCTGCGGCTCTCGCCGCTGTGGCCTATTATTTCGCCACCTTTCGCAAACATTTGGCTGAAGAGGCATTAACCTGGAAAAAAATTGGACGGGTCGCCTTCATTGTCAAGGCTATCTCTATTTTTAGTGCCATCGGCATTATGTTTTTCATGATGATCAATAAGTACTATGAATATGAGTACGTTTGGTCACACGTGGCAGATTACTTGCCCTTCCGCTACCTGTTTCCTGCTTTTTGGGAGGGACAACAAGGAAGTTTTCTACTTTGGATTTTTTGGCATACGATTCTGGGATTTGTCTTATTACGGTGGGCAAAATCCTGGGAGACATCAACCCTGGCCGTGCTCTCCGCGGTTCAGGTCGTATTGATTTCGATGATACTAGGTGTCTATTTGTTACCCGAATTTCGCCTCGGGGTGACGCCTTTTAATCTTCTTCGTGAAAGCGAAGGGATGTCAAATCTGCCAATTTTCAGCAACGCCAACTACCTCAGTATGATCGAAGGCAAAGGCCTGAATCCACTGTTGCAGAACTATTGGATGATCATTCACCCACCTACGCTCTTTCTGGGATTTGCCTCGGTGACCATTCCCTTTTGTTTCGCGATAGCGGGATTCTGGGAAAAGCGCTACACCGAATGGCTCAAACCTGTCTTACCCTGGGCCTTGTTCAGTGGTGCCATTTTGGGTACCGGCATTGTTATGGGCGGTGCCTGGGCTTATGAAGCTCTCAGCTTTGGTGGGTACTGGGCCTGGGATCCTGTCGAAAACGCCTCCCTGGTTCCCTGGTTGATTTTAATTGGAGGAATACACACTAATTTAGTAGCACGAAGTACCAAACATTCGATCAAAGGCACCTTCATATTCTATGCGTTGTCATTTATCTTTATTTTGTATTCCACCTTTCTTACCCGAAGTGGAATCCTGGGCGATAGCTCGGTCCATGCGTTTACCGAAATGGGCCTGGAATGGCAGCTGGTGATCCTGATTGCCCTCTTTACTGTATTACCAGGAATTCTGTATGTTTTGCATCACCGGAGTGTACCTACCCCGGAAAAAGAAGAGTCCATGACTTCCCGGGAGTTCTGGATGTTCATAGGATCGCTGGTCCTGTTATTCTCCGCGGGGCTGATTACTTTTACCACTTCACTGCCGGTCCTTAACAAACTAATGGATGTCTACGGAACCATTGTGGGGCAGGATGTGAGCAGCTGGCATAAAGCGTCTCCTGCTGATCCGATTTCTCACTACAATAAATACCAGGTTTGGATTGCTTTTTTCATAGGCATGCTCACAGGTATTACTCAATTTCTCATCTACCGCGGAAGTAACTGGCCGGCAAAAAAGAGAACGTTCTATAAGAACACGTTGTTTAACCTCGCCCTCAGTGCTGTGGTCAGTTTTATGGTAAATCAATGGATCAAAGCTGACACATATGGATATATCCTATTACTATTCAGTGCTGTTTTTGCTATCGTTTCCAATCTGCAATATCTGGTAACCGTCTTAAAATTTAAATGGAAAGCCTCTGCTTCAATTTTCTCACACGTAGGATTCGGATTAATGGTTCTTGGTGTCCTTGCCTCCGGTATCAACAAAACCTACATTTCCAACAACGAATTTGCCATGCGTGGCATATTTAGTGAGAATGACGAGCGCCTGCAGACGAATGTGTATTTGATAAAAGGTGAACCACTTTATATGGGTGGATTTCTGGCCACTTATGTATCAGATACTATGATCGACCATGAGCGCACCTATCGCATTAAATTTGACCGTCTCAATGAAGAGAAGCAAGAAGTGCAAGAAAGCTTCGAATTGACACCGTTTCTCACTTACAATGCGGAAAAAACCGAAATGGTGAATCCCAATCCCAGTACCAAACGCTACCTGGACAGAGATATTTTCTCCCATATTACTGCCGCACCATCCCGGCACATCAGTTTAGCTGCTGCCAGGGAAGAAGACGATAGTTTGAAATACCAGACACATAATTTCAGGATTGGGGAGACAAAAGAAATCGGCGGTATTGCTTTTAATTTTGAACGTGTCATTGTCTCACCTGTCCACAAAGAGTATGTAGCCGAAGATGGAGATTTGGCATATGGCGCCGAAATAGTAGTTTGGGACTCAGTAACTGCACCGCAAAGCCTATTTCCCGTTCTGGCCATCAAACAACAAAAATATATTTACAGCTATTTTGACGCGAGTAATAAACTGGGGGTGCGCATCCGCATCACCGAAGAAGGGCTAAATAAGGTATACCCGGATGAGCAATCCTTAAGTTATGAGACTTACCGGCAAAAATTGGGCGATTCATTTTATTTTGATGACCATAAGATCACGATAGCCGGTTTTGACAAAGATCCTGTTCATCCATCATATATTGCTAAAGAGGGAGACATCGCAGTTGCTGTGCGATTGGAGATTACCACCCCTGACGGTTTTCAGGCTCTTGCAAAGCCCATTTTTCTTATTCGCGACAATCGCACGTACATGATCCGTGATTATCTGCCGAATTTGGGATTGACTTTGCGTTTTTCTTCTATCGACCCCAATACTGAAGAGCTTGAGCTCATGGTTGCAAAAAACAACATCTCGGATATGGAATTTCCCGTGGAAATTGCACTGGATGCACCCAGAGATGACTATATTGTTTTGGCGGCGATCGAATTCCCTGGAATTAACCTGTTTTGGATCGGCACCACACTGATGATGTTAGGGATGTTAATGGGCATGTGGCGTAAAATCCGATTGCCAAAAAGAATATAAGATCGAATAGTATTTAATTAATAACATACAATATCACTTTCTCCACCAAAATGATGCATTTTACATTATGAAAATTAGCTTTATCGGGTCAGGTAACGTGGCAACTCACCTGGCATTGGCCCTTAATAAAATAGGCGGCATTAGTATCCAACAAATTATCAGCAAAGATAAAGGACACGCCAAAAATCTAGCCATGCAAGTTAAAGCTGATCATACCGACGAGTTATCCCGTATAAGGACTAATTTTGATCTTTTAATATTTGCGGTAAATGATGATGCCCTAACCGATATTCTGAAGGACATCGATTTACCAGATAATAAATTGCTGTGTCACACGGCTGGTAGTGTTCCCTCGACAATTTTTGAAAATATTACGCGAAAATTTGGTGTAATTTATCCTCTGCAGACATTTTCAAAAAATAAGCCGGTTGACTGGAAAGAAATTCCGATTTTTATTACCTCCTCTGATGATTCAACCGAGAAGAGGCTCACGCATCTCACTAAGCAATTAAGTAAAAACAATCAGGTAATTTCCGACGAACAACGTTTTGCCCTGCATGTGGCTGCTGTTTTTGCTTGCAACTTTGCCAACACTGCCATGACCATAAGTCAACAAATTTGCGAGGAGCACGAACTTGATTTTGGCCTCATTCATCCGCTGATTTCAGAAACCTTTGATAAAGCCATGCGCAATGGTCCGAAACACTCGCAAACAGGCCCAGCAAAAAGAGGTGATGTCAGTGTCATGAATAAACATCTGAATTTTCTCAAAGAGAAACCCCTGGAGAAACAACTCTATGAATTAATGAGCCAATACATTGCCAATAGGTATGGAAAGGACATTAATTAATCAATTAATCTGACTGTTAATACATCGGAACCTTGTCAGGGAGAACATGTTATAGCCAGGAGAGTCATCTTATTACCCATCTATGTCTACAAACGTAGTACACAGTCCAATCACTGTCAAAGGTAAGGCGGAAATTTTCTACTGTGAGCTGCTTCCTATCCGCTTTTCCTCCAGCCACCAAGAAGTACACCGGTCACTATCAAAGCCAACATGCTGTAACCTCCAGTAATCCAGGATAGCCCATAAGGCCGGTTTGCAAACATATCTCCAGTCATATCACTCAAAAAGACAAAACTAAAACCGATCAAAAGCCCAATCAGAGCTCCATTAATCGCATTGGTCACATTTAATCTGGTGAATAACCACGCTAGTGTATATACAGGAATGATGGTGGCAATGATGTTGGTAATCCAAATTCCCGCTCCCGGAGGATTGGCCTCGACGGTCGCCCTATCAAGTCCCACATGAGCCATCCAAGCGTCGCCAAACAAGGGACCATACCACAAAAACCCAAGGACTGTTAGCAACACAACGGCTACCCAAACGGCTGCATGATTGATTTTTAAGTCTTGCATAATTTTTCGTTTTAACTAAAATAAACATTTCCATCGACTACAAGAAGCGAGCACCTCACCTGCTTTGAAATAGCACTGTGTAACGCCAGCAGTGGTTTTACCGATAATTATTTATTAATTCAATACTTTTAGGCCGTTATTTCAAAACATCGCACCAGCTTATGGAGAGTCTGAAATTTCTGATTGCCCCTTTCATAGTCCTTGTTTTTACCTGCTGTGGTTGCGGGGATTCAAAGCAGGATTCTCTTGATTCCATTGCCGAGGAATACGTGAAGTTAGTTCTGGAGATCGGTCAGTACGATGGCGATTTTGTCGATGCTTACTATGGACCGGAAGAATGGAAACCTGCAGCGGGAGACCCTTTAGACAGCATACCTCCCGGGGAACTTACTAACCGAGTGGTACAGCTAATAGATAATTTGGACAATTTAGATCGGGAAGGTTTGTCCGATTTGGAAGGGGCAAGATTGAGGATGTTGGGCAAACAATGTACCGCTGTACTTACAAAATTAAAAATGCTGCGGGGAGAGACGTATTCTTTTGATCAGGAAGCTATGTTGCTCTATGACACAAAAGCTCCGTCAAATGACACAATGCATTTTAATAAACTACTGGCGATACTAAATGATATGCTTCCGGGTAAAGAGTCATTGCCGGAGAAGTATCGGGAATTTAGCGCCCAATTTATCATCCCCCCGGATAAACTTGATCAAGTATTTCAGACCGCGATCATGGAAGCACGAGAGCGATGTAAGAAAAACCTTTATCTGCCTGCTAATGAAAATTTTCGACTAGAATATGTCACCGATAAATCCTGGTCGGGCTACAATTATTACCAGGGAAATAGCCAGAGTCTGATTCAAATCAATACCGACCTGCCCATTTACATCGAACGGGCTATCGATCTGGCCTGCCATGAGGGGTATCCAGGCCATCACGTTTTTAATGCTTTAATTGAGAAAAATTTGGTACAGGATAAGAATTGGCTGGAATTCAGCATTTATCCGCTTTTCTCCCCCCAATCGCTGATTGCCGAAGGGAGCGCCAACTACGGTATTGAAATGGCTTTCCCCGGCAAACAGAAAGTGGCATTTGAGAAAGAGGTTCTTTATCCCCTTGCTGGTATTGATACATCCCTGGCAAATTTATATGATAGTATACAGCAAATCAGGGCGGCGCTAAACTATGCCGGCAACGAAGCGGCACGCGCTTATCTCGATGGCAACATTTCCCGGGAGGAGGCCGCCAGCATGTTGGAAAAATATCTGCTCTACGAACCGGAAAGGGCCCTACAGCGGACTCATTTTATCGATCAGTATCGCAGCTATGTAATCAACTATAATTGGGGAAAAGATCTTGTGGCGGACTATGTGGAAAATGCAATCAAGCATACCAAATCCGATCGGTGGATCATTTTCGAAGACTTGCTCTCCACTCCACACACCGCCTCCTCACTTTCAAATTAGCTTTCAGTTGCACAACGATCTTGCCCTATCAGCAAAAAAATAAATGATCTAATATGATCGTATAGTCAATCCGTTTTGTTATCTTTTGGCAGCATCCCCTCACTCCGGGAACGAATTGATCAAGGGATTTTATTTCACCACCTAAATTTTAATAGCATATGGATAAGACACCTGTAACAAAGTTTATGGCGACAGACCTGATAACGTTTCATCCTTCCACAGATATAAAAGAAGCAATCGCTATCATTCTAAAACACCGGATTTCCGGTGCACCTGTGGTCGATAAACAAAAGAATTTGGTTGGCATGCTCTCCGAATCCGATTGTATTAGGACAATTATCGACGGTCCCTACAACAATCATCCTAGTGCCGGAGGTACCGTGGCAGATTTTATGTCGAAAAATGTAGTAACCATTGATTCCAGTAAGACCATCCTCGACCTGGCATATGAATTTACCAACAGTCCCTACCGGCGCTTTCCGGTAGTTGAAAAAGGTCGACTTGTGGGACAAATCAGTCGTTCTGATATATTACGAGCGATCGTAAAAATGCGCCCCAAAGTTGACCATGCCCCATCTTCGTGGAAAGGCCGGATGCCGCAGGATAAATCAGCCTGACTCAATTGAAAACACCTGCTATCTAAAAAGAATCTGTAATCCTGTGATCTTTTAGTATTTTAAGCCAATGGATACTACTGCACAACATTGGCCCTTAATCGTCTTGCTCATTGGCATTGCCTCCGTCATCATTCTGATCGCTGTATTTAAAATTCATGCGTTCTTGTCTCTCCTATTTGCCGCCGCTCTGGTAGGAATCCTAAGTCATCAGCTACCGGGTGAATTCACGAATCACTATGTGCGTGCAGTAGAATTATCTATGACCGAATTTGGGATCACCGCAGGAAAAATTGCCTTCGTCATTGCTCTCGCGTCGATATTAGGCGTGGCCTTAACGCTGAGCGGAGCTGCCGAAAAGATAGTTTTAAAACTGATAGACGTATTGGGTGAAAAACTGGCACCGATCGCTCTGTTGATCAGTGGTTTTGTTTTATCTATACCGGTCTTTTTTGATACCGTCTTTTTTCTACTCATTCCGATCGCATATTCTATGGGTAAGCGGATCAGGAAAGATTACCTTCTCTACGTGATGGCCATTAGCGCCGGTGCTGCGATCACTCACCATTTGGTTCCTCCTACCCCTGGCCCATTAATCATGGCCGAAACATTGCAACTCAACCTCGGCGTCGTAATTGTTGCCGGATTACTAGCCGGCATTATACCTGCCACCGTTGCTTATTTATATTCAATCAGGTTGTCTCGCCGGCTACAGATTGAACCACCCAAGTTTGATGAAGAAGAGGGTGTGGATTTAACACAACTGCCCGCTTTTGGCATTTCGATTATGCCGATTGTTGTTCCCTTATTGCTCATAATACTGGCGTCGGCTACTGAATATTTTGGCACAAATACAGAGGGATCCGGGACAACCTTCATCAATTTCATTGGTAATAAAAATGTTGCGATGCTCATTGGCACCATCATTTCCCTGTGGCTTTTGGCCAGGCAAAAAAGATGGGATTTGACTCGCATCACCAAATCCATGGAAAAACCCCTGGAGATAGCAGGTGTAATCATTTTGATCACCAGCGCCGGCGGTGCATTTGGCGGTATGATCCAGCATTCTGGTATTGGAAATTGGATACAGGGACTGGCGACGGAAGGTTTAGAAATCAACTACATCCTTTTGGCATGGATTGTCGCCGCGGTCATGAAGATAGCTCAGGGTTCCGGTACTGTTTCCATGATCACCAGTGCGGGGATCATGTTTTCTTTAATTAGTGGGACCACACTTCCGTATCACCCTGTTTATATATTTCTTGCTGTGGGTTTTGGAGCCATGTTTATTACCTGGATGAATGATAGTGGATTCTGGGTGATCTGTAAATTAAGTGGCTTTACCGAAAAACAGACTTTACAAACCTGGACTGTTGTCCTGGGCCTGATCGGGGTCATTGGGTTAATTGAAGTGCTGATTTTGTCCAAGGTCCTACCCTTTGCTTAATTCCAAGAGAATGAAAACAATATCTGTTCTATTTCTGATCTTTTCAGCCATCAACTTTCACTGTCTGGCACAAGATGATTTAAAGGATGTATATGCCTGGTGCATCGTTCCATTTGATAGCAAAGAACGATCGCCAGAAGAACGAATCGCCATGCTAAAGGATTTAGGCATTTCGACCTATGCTTATGACTGGCGGGAAAAGCACGTCCCGGAAATGGTTGACGAATTTAATTTAGCAAGAGAAAATAAAATTACCATCAATGCTGTGTGGATGTGGATCGACCCCAAGCTGGACGCAGTAAACAAATTAAGCCCTAATAATGAAAAATTATTTGAGGCAATTAAAAAAAGCAATTTAAAAACAACTCTATGGATGAGTTTCAGTCCGGACTATCTCAAAGGATTAGCTGATGCGGAAGCCATTGAAAAAGCAGCGAATATGGTGTTTTACCTGTATCAACGCTGCCAGGAATTAGGTTGTAAAATAGCATTATACAATCATGGTGATTGGTTTGGTCACCCGGCTAATCAAATTAAAATTATCAAACAACTAGGACGATATGATATTGGACTCGTATATAATTTCCATCACGCTCATCATCAAATGGAGGCGTTTGAAAAAATTGCCCGGCAAATGGTACCGTATTTGGTAGCAGTTAATTTAAATGGAATGAAGCGCGGCGGTCCAAAAATCTATCCACTGGGTCAGGGCGAGGACGAAAATAAAATGATTGAGGTGTTGATTGACGCAGGATTTCATGGTCCATTTGGTATTCTCGGTCATAAGGAAGATGCCGATGTAGAGATAATTTTGAAAGAAAACCTGGAAGGCTATCGAAAGTTAATTTCACAATGATCCAGGAAAACCCACATTTTTGACCTCTGGCAGACAATTTCTGTTATTGCACCGGTCACTCTACATCTTGATAAAAAAGTAAATCACGATCGATAATATTCCAGCGACGTAACAGTCCTGCTTTTAGATCTGAGTGATACGGATCCGCAACCAGTCTGAATTCCATAATTGGACATGGATTGGTCAATCTCACTATTTTTTCCTCCGACATTTCTAAGCTTTTCAATGCATCTCGCTCGCATACAAACTGTGTTGTGTTTAGTTGATCTGCATTGGTAAAAATCAACGTCACTGCCATTACCCAGGCGAAATAGGACCTTCGAAATTTTAATTCACGTTTTTTTACCAGGAAGTATGTCGAAATACCGTAAAGGAAAATCATACAAATCACAATCGGCAAAATTGTATCATACCTGATAAGATTCGGCCGGTAAACACGATACCCCCCCAACGGCAGAAGCATAAGATAGATGGTACTAAACAGCATAATCCACTTCGCGGTGCTCAAGATTTGACTTCCTCCCCTACCCAAGAAGTGCCTCCTGATAAATAAAAGATTTAGAATAATGGCCAGAATAAGTATGGGCAGGCCCAGTTTGGTACTGACCAGTTCGTAGAGTCCAAATGGCATCCTGGCATACCTTTGTACCAATGATAACACATCAGTTTGGTTCAAGATATTAAACTGGCCTATATATAAAGAATACATGCTAAGTGCGCTAATCCAAATCAATAACCAATAATGAACTGATGAAAATCTATAGGGACTTGTTAATCGAATAAAGCCCGGAGTCAGTCGGTTTCGAATTAATACATAGTGGATAATTACAAAAATGATCAAAACAATTCCAGGAATTAAAGGTCCACTCAAGGTCAAAGTCAATGCGACCAACATCCACACTATAACTTCCCGACCTTTGATCTTAATTTCTCTACAATGGAAAATCAATAGTGCATAGGGCAAGGCCAGAACTAAAAGCAGGGTACTGGGTAAAGCGTAAAAGAAGTTGTAGATGATCGATTGATCAATGATTCCCATAAACCGGTTAAATCCGAGGGTTTGGAATAGTGGTGCAACGATACATGCTGCTAATAAGAAATCAAAGTCAAGAGGATTCTTTCTGTCACTAATAGATAATGCCAATAAATAGATTAACAATACTTGCAGTAGGATCTTAAACAAAGCGATGGATAAGTAAACACTGGTAATTGGAGATACAAATGTTTGCAACATCAGAGGCACAAATAACAAATACTTTGATGCCGCCCAATGGGAAAAGAATCGGTTGGGGTTACTATGGCGCTCACCTGTAGCAAGCACCTTGAAGCCCAACGGGTTTTTTAAAACTTCATAGTAGCCTTTTTCCGGTGAGGGCACTACTATCTGGGCAATGTCGCCGCCAATGGGCAGATGATAGTGTTGATAAAAAGAATAGCTAAAATCAACCAATAAAAATAAAATTAAAAAGAAATAGATCCACCTATTCTTTCTTTTGGGACTTGATTTCATTTACTAGTACTTTGTCAAGTAAAATATGTTGAATAATTCTGAGATTATTTAAGGCCTAATCAAGCCAAGGTCCCGACATTCATCGTCGGTGGGCGCAAAACGCAAGCATAGCCGAAGTTCTGCTGAGTATTTGCAACGCAGAGTAGGTCGAAAAGAACCCAGAATTAACGACAATCTTTTGCTTGACA
>JABDLW010000668.1 GCA_013001805.1 Saprospiraceae bacterium
CTCCCGTTCTTGGTTATTGGTTTGTAGGAGACGATAGTAATAGAGTCGACCATGCGTGACATTAAAGTCCTCGAAGTGCAGCGCCCTTTCATTCAAGGAAAGGGATAACCCTGCGAAAGTCTCAATAGTGACAAAGTTTATTGAATCGGTGGATCGTTGAATTTTAAATGATGCATTATCAAATTCCTGTAAACTTATAAAGTCGATGGCAATGTGATCAACCTGATCAATACTTCGGAAATTAGCAATCTGAGTGGTGTATACTTCAGGTAAATCATAATCTGATGTACCATCAAATGTGTTGTTACTGCTGCCTTGATCGGCATTCACACCTAAACCCCTACCGGCAAATGCTTTCCATATTTGATACTGATGTGCACCTCCGTAAAGGAGTTCGTCTGCTTTAAGTATGGCATCACGACCGTCGACAAATCCTGGCGAACAAGGTTGTATCTTCAAAGCTTCCATTACAATTCTCAGCGCTTTATTATTTCCTCCATTCCCATGGTATAAATCACCACTCAATCCATCCGTAGCTATGATCTCCCAGGTCATCTCCCACAACATCGCACACCAAATCGCTCCGACGGCATGAGTAAATGGTGACTCTTCCACCATGTCGTAAGTCATGGGGTTGATGGACCTGTCGGTGGAATAGGGATAGTTTCGAATGCCTCGACCTGTGGGACTCTGATTAGACACATAGGTTCCAATACCCCGGGGTGTCTGTGGACTGGCAGCAAGCCAATCTGTGGTAAGCATCAACCCAAAGTAGTCGCTCCACCCTTCTCCCATCTGCTCCTGATTATTTAGGCAATCGACGTTGTTCCGGCCTGCTGATAAGCGCAGGGATATTCCGTGTCCATATTCATGGGTGATAATCAGATTGTCATAGGCGGAATCCAGATCACCTACATTTTTACGAAGCGCTATTTGCGCCTGAAGGGATCCCTGGGCCAACAAGTTCTTCAATATTTGACATTGGTCCTGACTTATCATGATCGATGGGATGGTGATGGACTGATCTTCGCCGCCCATCACTACCGGGTCGCCGCTGACGTTGTTGCACACGATAACGGCAATGGCACCGAGGTCTTGCAATGATTTAACTTTTTCTACAAAAAAGCAAAATCCCCGGTCAATCAGTGCGATCTTACCCTCCATTTCGGTCGCATTGGCAATACCGGTCGTGGGACAGGCTTGATGGGTGTTTGCATTCAGGTCCTCAACCAAAATCAAAGGTGTCTCCGTTATGATGTGATTGATCAACTTGTTATTACGGCTAAAGTCACCTTCGATCCCCTCGATCAGCGTCTGCTCACCATTTGAATCGGTGAGAATCAACCGGGTATCAAAAATGTTGTCACTCCAGAGGTGCATGAGCATTCTTGCCGGTATGCCGTCTTCTTCCACCACAAATTGGGCATTATTCCTGTCAGCGGCATCTTGTGCATCGGCATAGACTTGATCGCCCTCCGAACCACCACGCCCATAGTTATTCACCTGAAAATTTCCTGCAGCCTCATCAAAACCATAGTGATAAAAGACGTCATGATTAATATTGGTCCAGTAAAAGAGATTGGTGATCGCGGCATCAACAGATTCTTGTGGCGCTTTGTTAAAATCCAAATCATAAATAAAATGTAAATCGTTGCCACCATCCGGCCGCAATTCCTGCAAATTGTCTCCGAAGGGATCATCCTGGGCAAAAACATTATTGCCGCGGGTATCGGTAAATTCATGGCCTTCCATGCCGTCGCTATCGTGCCAGCCATAGGGCGATGCCAACTCATCTGAGGGTTGTACGACTTCTACACGAGTGCCGTGTGAAGGACTTTCCACTCCCAGAGGATATACCAAATAACTATCTGTAGCCGTTGTTGCCGGAAAAGAACGGCGAGATAACTCCGGATGACATGGATTGCTTTCCGTTTTATGCTGAAAAAAACACTGCCGGTAGAGATCCTGCCGGCGCAATTCCTGACCACTGCTGGCATCAATCCAAATCCGCCAATAATGATCACCGGCATCATTTCTTATGTCGTAGGTGAGTCTCCACTGATTATTGACAGGAATCCAGATCAAACCTTTTATCCGGAACTTTTGCCCATGCCCAGCGCTGTCCCGGGAATTGGATATAACTTTTGATTCAATCTCCGAAGCCGGGAGCAGCGTACCGTCTATTTGTAGCCTGGGTAGATCCTTGATGAATCGATGATTGAGTAATTCAATGTTTCCAGCATCGTTCTGAATCAGGACGGCTATGGCTCCTTCTATAGGATGATCAAGATGGTATTGTTGCACATATATATGTTGGAGGTTTGTTGCTCGATCATGGTGCGACGAGCTCACTCTTAGGTCTTCGAGGTCCTCTCGCTGCAAATCAAACGAAGAATAATTACTTTGCAGGTAGCGTATCACTGCTGCATCCGGAGCCTGAGTCGCAAAAAGCGGGCTAAAAATCAGCAGAAAAAAAAGAAATATCGGGAACCTCATATAGAGCAAAAGTCCGGAATAAAAAAAATCAGGCGATAAGATAACGATTATCTGGTGGTATTTGTGCGTATCAGAACAATGTACTGATGGCAAAAATCAGGTTTAGGTTTAAGGGTCGTTTTCAACAGAGCGGCGTTCACCTTACTTCCAAATTATTGAAAGTGCTTATTTTCAGAATTTTTCTGGATCGTCCGGCAACAGAAATCAATGCAGATGGGTTAATTGAGGTGGAGTCGCCGGTAGGTTTTGTTTATTTAGTGTGATGGCCGGGTTATATCTTCAGGAATACTTTAATTTAGCTGAATTTAATAAAGACCCTGAAAAATAGCTTAAGGTAACTATGCGAATAAAGCGGATTAGTTTACTGGTGATCATATGTCTGTCAATTTTAATGACGATCACTGCACAGGAGGTGGACACGCTCCTTGAGCGTACATTTGACGAGATTACCATTGTCTCATCGCGATTGCCCTCGGGATTACTGCAATCCTCAAGGAGCATGTATTACCAGGATCTCAGTTCGGCAAATCAGAGCAATCAGGGCCTGGCATTGGA
>JABDLW010000708.1 GCA_013001805.1 Saprospiraceae bacterium
TTAATTCAACAGTTGCCCATAGTGACTATGCGGCTGGAGGGCTGGCAGGGAAAGAGCAAAACAGAATGGTTGGATGATTCAACGCGGGAAGCCCGGGGGTGGGCCATCCATCGTGAGACACGAGTCACCTACCGCGATTATTTAGATAGCAATGAGAAGTTATTATCTGGAGAATTCAACAGACAAAGTGCTCTGCCGGGTGATAGTATTTACATTTCACTGGGGGAAGATTACGCAGAAGCAATGAATCTGGAACTGGGTGATGAACTAATTTTTAATGTGCAAGGGGCTTTGATTAAGACATACGTAGGCAGTACGCGTAAAATAGACTACGCCAATATGCGGGCTCGTTTTTTAGTGATCTTTCCTCCTGGTGTTTTGGAAGAAGCCCCACAATTCAACGTGCTGGTAACCAAGTCACCAAGTGCGCAGGTGACAGCTGATTTCAGAAATCAAGTCGTTAGGTCATTTCCCAACGTGTCAGTTGTCGATTTAGGGTTGGTCTTGCAAACGATCTCTGAGGTACTCAGTAAAGTATCATACATCGTTCGGTTTATGGCGGTCTTCTGCATACTTACCGGCTTAATCGTTTTGTTGAGTTCCTTGCGGTTGAGCAAATATCGCCGCATCAAGGAGAGTGTATTGCTTCGTACTCTGGGAGCAAGTAAAAAACAAATAAGACAGATAAATTTTACCGAGTACTTTCTCCTGGGGTCATTATCAGCTTTTACCGGGATCATCATAGCTATCATAGCCAGCTATATCATAGCCACGTTTCAAATGGAATTGGACTATTCGTTAAACTGGACACCCGTACTGATCCTGGCACTGGCCGTCGTAGGCTTCACCATTTTTATCGGCATTACAAATAGCAGAGAGATTGTAAACAAGCCGCCACTCGAGGTGTTGCGTAAAGAAGTGGGATGATTAAATAGCTAGAGGTTACAGCTTGGCTCTTTTTTCGGATTTCTTCTTGTTCTTTAATTTTTCTTTTTTTGGACGGACGCTGTCGAGCTTATCAAAAAAATCCTTGCCCGAATTTCGTAGCAAATCTTTGGAAACATCGTACACGTTGTCTTTCCCAGTGGGTCTTTCGTCTTTGTGCCGCCAGTAAATTTGTCCAAACTTACTGCGTAGAGATAATGCGATACTGACGTTAGTGTCGTTGCTTAACTTGCCATTTATCAACCCGGCGAGTAGGGCATTACCAGGAGCCAATTGGTCGACACTGCCGGTGATTATTCCATCCACACCCAGCCATTCGCAAATCTCTCTGACACTTAGCTCCAGTTTTTCCTCAGTTGCTGCCTCAAGATTGGTCAGCATTTCATTGGTCTTTTCCAGATCCAGCAGGAAGCTTCGCTCGATCATATACTTATTCATATTCCTCAGAAAATAGCGATAGAGATCCCGTTGGAGAATAAAGCCTTCACGTTCAATTCCGAGTTGCTGGGATTGAGCACTATCGGAAACATCATGAATTCTGCCCAGATGAACCACCTCGATCGGTAAAATAGCCAAGGTCTGCATTTCAGTCATCTTCTTCTTATCCTTAGTCATCACAGAGGAGGCTGAGCAACCAAACATCAGCATGGCAAGGACTAACGAGGTGGTGAGCAGACGGCTATTCATTCTACGTGGCTATGACCTGTAATAATATCAAATAATTATGATTTTTTTGGCAGAATACCACAAAAAGGCTCCGAAAGTGATTAAAACTGCTATGAATTGGGAATCATGGAGATGATCTCTTTTATCAAGAGGCTATTAGCATCCATTTGCTCCTGACACTCAAACTTAAACTCACATTCTTCTTCATTAAAAAGAGTGTGGATTTATCCCGGGAGAAGGCAATTGTGTGGGTTGCTACACTAGCCAGTGCAAGGTGTAGGTAACGATATTTGGGTGGTGAAAAGTTAGTAATAAATTATCTACATTTAAATGAGAAACAACCGATGTTATTGAAATTATCGCCATGTTAGACCGGAATCATTTTACACGTGACAGCAAACTGATAGTGGAATGGATTGATGATTATCTTCGGAACATTAAGGATTTACCCGTAAAATCAAAGGTAAGACCTGGCGAAATTAAAGAACAGATTGGCACCACAATTCCGGCTCGTGGCGAGTCTCTGGAGAAAATCATGCAGGACTTCAAGGACGTTATTTTGCCAGGAATGGTGCACTGGCAGCATCCCAATTTTCATGCATACTTTAATGCCAATAATTCTACGGAAAGTATTTTGGCCGAGATGCTTACTTCTGCACTGGGAGCACAATGTATGATCTGGGAAACATCGCCGGCAGCGGCAGAGTTGGAGGAGCGGATGTTGGATTGGCTCAAGGACGCCATGGGCTTACCCCGAAAGTGGGAAGGTGTCATTCAGGATACAGCCTCAACGGCGACCTTAGCTGCGATTCTTACCGCGCGGGAGCGCAAGTGTGATTTTCAGTCTAACTATGCGGGAGTTCCCGCCAATCTGCGCGTTTATTGTTCCCAAGAAACGCATTCTTCAATTGATAAGGCGGTAGCTATCGCCGGCATTGGAAAAAATAATTTAATCAAGATTCAAATTGATGGTCAGCGCCGAATGGATCCGGCCGCGCTGAAAGCAGCAATTGAGCAGGATATTTCTGACGGTCTGAAACCCACTGCAGTCGTGCTTACATTGGGGACTACCGGCACCATGGCCATTGATAATATCAAAGATGTAGGACCTATTTGTAAAAAATATGGCGTTTGGCTCCATGTAGATGCAGCCTATGCGGGTACGGCACTCTTATTAGCCGAACATCAGGGCATGATTGAGGGTATCGCCTATGCCGATAGTTTTGTTTTTAATCCTCACAAATGGATGTTTACCAATTTTGATTGTACTGCTTATTATGTAAAAAGTGCTGACCATTTAATTAAGACATTTGAAATTCTACCCGAATACCTAAAAACCCACTCCAGAGGTCAGGTGAATGACTATCGGGATTGGGGTGTACCACTGGGAAGACGTTTCCGGGCACTTAAACTTTGGTTTGTTATGCGGAGCTATGGTCTCAAAGGCTTAAGGGATCGCATTCGGCAACACATTAAATTGAGCCGGTATTTTGTAAAATGGCTTGAGTCCCAACCGCACTTGGAATTGATCACTGCTCCCGTCCTTAATTTTTCCTGTTTCCGGTATAATCCGTCACGCGAAGAGTTTTCTTTTGAGGATCTGAATAAAATAAATGCAACCATTCTTGAAAAAATAAATAGCACGGGAAAAGCCTATTTATCTCACACTACCGTAGATGGAAGATATGCAATTAGGGTCGTCATCGGCCAAACCTACATCCAAACAGAAGACGTAGACAGATTGATTGATGTAATCAAAGAAAGCTTACCATGATTATTCAGAACATCTTAATGTACCTGTGTAGTTGGTGGCAATTTTCTGAATGCCTGTAGTTGGAAAAATATTAGAGGTAGAGGTACCCTTTTTATCAATACCGGGAAGAAGTGGTTTCTTCACAAGCGCTGGGAGTTGATCCTGATAAATTAAATGAAGCCTTGACCTATCTAAAATCAAAATCATTTGCAGATGGGTTGAGAAGTAAATGATAGAATGCAATATATTCACTCAATGAATGCAGAAACTTCTCGCACACAAAGTGCCTGCATAAAAGGATAAACTTCGCATAAAAGCGCTGATAAATGACGTCGAAAATTTTACTTTTTTTACTTATTTTATTAAGTGCCCTGGAAGTAAAATCGCAGCGTGGGTTCGTCGATGATTTTGACGATGGCTCATTGACCATTCCGGCACGAAATGCGGGAGAATCCCCTACAGTGATATGGAGTACTCTGAGTCCGCGGACCTATGGCTTAAGCGAGTCCAATGGAGTTTTAGAAATAGACTATCAGAAAATTGGTGGCACCGGTGCTTTTGATTGCTTTACCCTCACTCCACCTTATTCAGTGAATGTGAGTGGTAATCCTCACTTACAACTGCGGCTTCGTTCTTCCATCAATACGGTCCTGACCATTCGATCGGTCTATTCTCTGAAGCCACCAACTTATGAGGAGAAAAGCCTGCAAATCTCCGGAGATTTACAATGGCATACCTATACTTTTAGTCTATATGATTATTTGTACGACCGCTTTGCGGTCCAGTATGTTGAGTTTTATTTGGATCAAGGTGTTAATAAAACCATTAAAGGCACGATTGAGCTGGATGTAGTCAGATTGGGATGGAATTATATTAAGATAGATTCACTTTCTGCAAAAAATGCTGCTGAAAATACAATGATACTTTCATGGCAATGCAGCGATAGTGCCAGAACTCAAGCATATCAAATACATAGAAGTACGGAGGTACGCTTTATTCCGGATGAAACCACTGTGCGAGGTGAATCTCTGATCACTGTTTTTACTGACACCGGTTTGGCCGATTATGGTTCATACTATTATAAAATAATTCCGATTGACACCCTGGGAGAAATGTCACTCCCTTCACCGGAGCTGCGTGCCGAATCGTTTGTGCCGGATGCAGTTCCTCAGGTTAACGTTACGCAGGTAAACAACCATGTAGTTAAGAAATATGAAAAGTTAGAAATGACATTAGCATTGGAGAATGTTGGCATTGAGAATCCATACAACCCGGATGATATTGATGTGTTTGCTGATTTTAGGTCGCCATTAGGAGAAACGATTCGAATTAATGGTTTTTATGATGACTATCGAAATGCCGATGCCTGGAAAATTCGTTTTGCTCCCCATCAAACCGGTCGATGGTCTTATGTTGTCACGGTTAATGATGCCGGTAGAATTGGAAGCACCAATCAGCAAGATTTTGTTGTCTCTGAATCCAATCACCACGGATGGATGAGGCCATCAAAAAAGAATCGACATTATTTTAGTTTTGATGACGAGACATCCTATTATCCCGTAGGTGTTTATTCACCCTGGGGAAATGATGCCTCACGTTTTGAGCGATTTGCTGAGCATCAGGCTAATCTTTTTGCGATTTGGGATATCGGTTATGGCGGTTTTATTAATGAGACAGGAATCATTGAGGAAGAATTGGGTAAATACAATCAAGAGAAGCTGGGACGCATAGATTCCCTGCTTTCCGTATTGGAAAAAGATGACATTCAATTAATGTACGCTATTTGGCCGCATGATCTATTTTCTGAAACGGTCTGGGCCTCGGAGTGGGATAAAAATCCTTACCGTCAATTGACAGATGTAGTAGATGTCTATCGCGATTCCCTGGCATGGGAGTATCAGATCAGAAAATACCGGTATTTAATTGCAAGATTTGGTCACAGCAGAAGTATGGGTATTTGGGAACTAATCAATGAAATGAACGGTACGGACGGTTGGAAGGAGGCGCGTTTTCAGTCTGCGTACGATTGGGTGGCCAGAACCGATAAATATTTTGAAGAAAATGATCCTTACAACCACCCGGTCACCGCTTCTTTTAGTGGGGGTTTTAATGAATATCGCAAGGAGCTTTACGAGCTGAATGACATTCCCAATCTGCATGTTTATCCGGCTCAGGGTTGGGCTCTGCGCTATCCTCAAGACACCATGCGGAGCGACATGTATAACTATGCCTGGGCAAGTCGACGCTTTTGGCAAAATTTCACGAAACCGGCCATTTTTGGCGAAGCTGGTGCCGACCTTTCCTATTTTCATCGTAATGATCCGCGATATCATGAGGCCTATCACAACGCCATCTGGGCTTCTTTGAGCAACGGGCTGGCAG
>JABDLW010000712.1 GCA_013001805.1 Saprospiraceae bacterium
CCAGGTAATTGGGATTTAACCGAAGGAAGCGGAGGATCTAATTCCTCCGCGTTTATGAAAATCAGGTAATTTGTTGATTGGGATTCAATTGAAAGCAGCCGAGGATCTGATTCCTCGGCGTTCGTAAAAATGCCTCGGTGTTTCGTAAATCCAAAAGTAGCCGCGAATTTATATTCGCGTGCGGATTAAATTAATTAAGGTAATCAGGTGACCAGGTGACCAGGTAATTGGGATTTAACCGAAGGAAGCGGAGGATCTAATTCCTCCGCGTTTATGAAAATCAGGTAATTTGTTGATTGGGATTCAAATTGAATGCAGCCGAGGATCTGATTCCTCGGCGTTCTATTAGAACAACCAGTAGCCTGGAAATTAAATATCTCAAATCCCAAATGTCACCCTGAGCCTGTCGAAGGGTAATTCGGTAAGCAGGTGATTAATTCCGATGACAAACAGGAGCCGAGGATATCATTCCTCGGTGTTTCGTAAAAATGACCTCGCGTTTTATGAGAACAAATCCTATACGCGAATTTATATTCGCAGGAGGATTAAAGAAAATAGGTAATAAATAGGTTATTAGGGTATAACCTAAGAGAGCCGAGGATCTACATCCTCGGTGTTTCGGGAAAATCCGACAGTAGCCGCGAATTTATATTCGCGGCCGGATCAAAAATTAGGTAATTAGGTAATCAGGTGACCAGGTAATTGGGATTTAACCAATGGCAGCCGAGGATTTCATTCTTCGGTGTTTTGTGAAAATTGGGTAAACGGGTAATTAGGTGACCAGGTAATTGGAGTTGTAACCTAAGAGAGCCGAGGATCTACATCCTCGGTGTTTCGTGAGAATCCGACAGTAGCCGAGGATCTAATTCCTCCGCGTTTCTGAAAATCAGGTAACAGGCAATTGGCATTTAACCACCGTCAGCCGAGGATCAAATTCCTCGGTGTTTCGAAAAAATCCGACATCTCACCGTCCAGCCATTTTCACAACTGATTTGGTGGCTTGTCCAGCAGTCGATTTGTAGTGAATAAAGTAGTTGCCATCCGGGTAACGACTTAAATCAATCTTAAAGGTTTGCCGGCCGGCTCGAAATTCCCGGTCAGGAACCGTCACGATCTCTGCTCCCTGTGCGTCAAATACAGAAAGCCGATTATGGGATTGATGACCATCAATAGTTACTTCAAAGTGGTCAGCAAATGGATTAGGGAAAATCGTGAAATCCAACTCCCCGGTGATATAAGTGGAATTAGTTAATTGGCAATTGCCAAGAATTGATAAAGGCCGAAACTCAGAATACAAAAACTTACGTACCGAATCCTCCTCCACTCCGAACCATTCTTGTAATATCGTGCCGTAGATATCGCGAAAATCTGTCTGCAAAGCGACTCCTTCCTGAGGGGCCACCTCATCAAGGATTTCCGGAGTCTGACCGAAAAACCCACCTTGAACACAGGCACCAAAAAGAAATAGTGGTGCCGCCGATCCATGATCCGTGCCAAAACTTTCATTTGACCGGATCTGCCTCCCAAACTCCGAAAATGTCATACCCAGCACGCGTTCTTCCAATCCCAATTCCCTGAGATCTTCCTGAAATGCAGCAATAGCCAAATCCAGTTCAGATAGCAGTTCGGCGTGTACGCCGGTCAACGGGTCTCCCTTTTCTACCTGATTGGCATGGGTATCAAATCCTCCGATTGAGCACACATAAATGCTAGTATCTAATCCACCGGAAATAAGTGTCGCCACATTTTTTAGCTGTGATGCCAGTGCATTGGGTGGATAATCCATTTTACTCTGACCCAAGGTCGCGGCCCTCGTAATAACTTCGGTATAAGCATTCGTCTTTTCTATTTCCTCACGGACAAAATCAAGTTCATGTCCGTAAAAGTTATCGGGTGTCACACCAGCGACACCGGTAGCCAGGGGAGATAACCCAAAGGGATCATTTACCGAGATACCAAAATTTGCAGCGCTACCCTGACAAGTTTCGGAAACAATTGCTCCCATGGTGATGGCAATAGGGTCGGGATTTGTTACACCGGGATAGCCTTCCGGATAATCGAAATGTACTGTTTCCAAATATTTACCCAACCAGCCACGCGTATCATATGTATTGGCATCAGATCCGGAAGACCAGATATCAGTGGAACGAAAGTGCGACCTGTTTTGATTCGGATAACCGACACCGTGTACAACACTAAGTTTCCCTTCTTCAAAGAGTCTTTTCATTCCTCCCAGTGCCGGGTGCATGCCAATGGCGTGACCATCCAGGTTTAATACTTTATTTTCGGGTGGTAATAAATTACCGCGATGGCGTTCCAATTGAGGATAATAATCCAAAGGCACCAAGGTATTCAAGCCATCATTGCCACCCTGTAACTGAATAAGTACCAGCACTTTATCACTGTCCACATTCATCGCTTGCGAAAATGGTGATTCTGGCATAATGCCAACCTTCAACCCCGACATTAATAGCGACACTGTGGTCGAATAAAGACTTGCATCAGTAAGAAACTTTCTCCTTTTCATAAGCTTTTATCTATATGACATTAACTCAAATAAAATTCCGGCATCGTCAACATAGCGTGAATTAATTGCCGAAGCTTTAACTCCACACCCAGACTTAAATCTCGATTTTCCGGATCATTTATATAATTGCCGTATTCAATAGTCCATTCAAAATCAGGCAGACCGGGAATAAGAATGCCTTTTAAATAATCTCTTTGATCCTGAGTTATATCCTGGGTAAAAAATAATTTACTCAGATTGCTTACCAGTTTATTAGGATCTTCTGAATTATTTAGCAACTCAACCAGGAATAACACCTGAAGACTCAGACCTTGCCGCTGCCCTTCCGGATCAACGGACATAGACAAGCCCCGGGTAATGGTCATTCTAAGGTTTAAAGTGCTCGCATTTATCCAGGTGCGATAGAAAAGCGGTGCCTGGTAATATGCTTTCCAACCAGCTACGCTAGGTGGATTGAAATAAGCCATTTGCTGACCAACGGCCAGGTGATAAATATCCAGATATAAAATAAATCTCAGATAAGGATCCTCGGGCTCATTATGTTGAACCTGAAAAGGTTTCATCATGGAGGTGAGAAAGTCGTAGGGATTTTTTATCATTCCTCCGAAGTGTATCGACTCAAAAAAGTGCTCACTCTTTAGTAACGCCTCAAGCACAACCCTCACTTCATAGTCATGATCCACCAATAATTTAGCCAGTGATTCAATAATAGTATCCTCCACATCTATTGAAATGTCATAGTAGACAAACCAGCGATATAATTTGCGACAGATGAATCGCGCACATTCCGGCTGCGAAAAAATCATATCGATTAGAGCCAGGTATTCATCCGGTCCTTTATTAGAAATCATCTGATTATTAAATCGTGATGAGAATTGCTTTTCATCAGCATCATGCGCCATGCCATTAAAGTGGATTAGAGCATCCGTCGACAATTCAATCATTGACTTGTTATTTTCCACCAAATTTGAAAAATCAATGATCCAACCCGTGAGGACCCGGGCTGCCTCCAGAATATCAGTCTCGGTATAATTTGAATAATCTCCTGGTGCCACTTGATCACCTTTGCCGATCGTAAATAATTCAAATAGTTCGCGAGCAAAATTTTCATTCGGTGCCTTGGCTGTATTTTCATTTCCATTTAAAAATATGAGCATCGCAGGATCAATGGTCATTTTTTTAACCAAATCACGAAAATTACCCAGCGCATTTTCCATCAATGTCATATTGCTTAAAAAATGTAGCGGTGGATTTTCGGGAACAACTGAAAAATGATTATTCCAAAACATAGTCATCTTCTCATAAATACTTATCCCTTCCTTATAGATGCTCTCCATCTTCCAGCTGCGCAGACTTTGGGCCCGGGCACTAAGTACATTGACAAACTTTTCCTGATTTTGAGGTAAAGCACCCATCATCCATTTCCCATCTTGCTTCCAGACCCAGGGTTCGTCCACACTGATAAAGGATTCCTCCACCGGGACCAGTACATCATTTAGTTTTATTTTACCCGGGTTCCTGGGTCCACTCGTGGGCAGTCCGGCGGGATCCATGAGTTTATCAATACATTGATCCAGTCCCATTTAGGTTGCTTGCTCGATCTGCTCAGGTGATGGACCAAACATACATCGACGGAGTAGATGCGCAGCCTGCCGATCCGTCCAGGAATCGCTATAAGGTTCTAAGCCACCTTGAACAGGTGGACGCATTGTATTCTCTTCTGGTTTTTTGCCACGGCCGTCTAGAATCGATAATACTGCTCTCCGGTTCATACTTGCTTTCTTTTCTCTTAGTAGAAAAAGCTGATTAGATATATGACAACAGCCCGATTAAATTATTTTAGGGTACCCTTTATTTAGTCGAAAGGAAATGAAAATGGAAAGTTGCTTTTGGTAAAATCAGTTTGGTCGTATACAAAAAGAGAACACTTAAACGCCTCTTTTCTTTTCTTAAAATTAAATGCATTATTTACTTAAGTCAGACCTTAACAATTCCTCAACAAATAAAAATGTCAGGCTGAGCGGAGCCGAAGCCTTCACTTTCCATAAGAGAAGTGTAAATAGAGTAACCTGTCGGCAACCCTCAGGACAGGCCCTTCGGCTTCTCTCAGGACAGGCCCGTCCAAAAGCTTCAATCAGCTATTTTACAGTGACACGGAATCCTTACCCGGCCCGAAATAAACGCGTGGCACCTTAAAGTCTAGTATGAGAAATTCAAATTTATTGGCCTTGACCACTTTTTTATTTTCACAAAATAAAAGCACTGGATATCTATGACAGATCTTAATACCCTTAATAAAAATTAAAAAGGTCAGGCTGAGTCCTTCGGCTTCTCTCAGGACAGGCCCCTTCGATGAACTCAGGACAGGCCCCTTCGAGGAACTCAGGACCCGGCCCTGATTTCCTTCAATTTCTTCTGTTGCGCCGGGGTCAAGGTATTTTTGACACGAATCATGAGGGTCATTTGTGCCTTCTTAATTTTAGTTTCGATCCCCAATACCTTATCCAACTGCTGCAGTGCTTTAACCTCGTCAACACTCTCAGCAGCCAACAAAGAAGTAAATTGATCCATTTGCTCCTTGAGATACCATTGTAGATCATAAAAAGTCGACTGTGCCGTTTTTACCACTTCTCTAATGGACTCTTTTTGTCCGTCAGAAAGATCAATTGCCTTCTGATGCTCTATAATAAATTCGGGAGGCAGTAAATACTCCTGTAAAGGATCACCCGGGTCCTTGGTATCCTGTGCCCAGGTAGAAATAAAAGCTACGCCCATCGTCATGCAAAATATTATTCTAGCTAACATGTCTTTATTAATTTTTTCGTTTAAGCAATCGCATTTAAATGCTAAGAGTCTTCCTGGTCATCACTCATATCAATTTTTCCCAGACGCAAGAGAGCATCTGTCGGTACTGACTTTATTGCACCATAAGAAAATGAGGTGGGGTTACTCAATAATACCTCCGTGGGTGAACGCCATTGCGACAATGGTTGTATTTCATTTATTTGTGAATTACGGTTCGTATGATCGCGGATTAGAAATAAGCATACCAGCAAAATACCCACCGATGCCGCTACAGCAAGTCTCCGAAATCGTCTTACTTTTCTATTTTGCAGCTTTCTTTCCTGAGCCTCCTTCCATACCTCTTCAAATGGAGGCGTGTGCTGACTGACACCCTCGCTTATCTCCCGAATAATCTTTTCTAAGTCTTTATCATTACGCTTTTCCATTTCATCAAGATTTATCAATGAGTAATATGCGCATCTTCTTCTTACCCCGGTCATAGTGCTGCCGCACTGATCCTATCGAAATTTCCAGGACTTGTGCTATCTCCTCCAGGGTCAGTGCATGAAAAAACCGCAATTCCAATACCTGCTGCTGACGCAATGGAAGATTCGCCAATTTCTTGTGTAAATCTTCTGTTCCACCAGGTTCAGGGCTGTGCTCCTCAGAAATTTGTTCTCCGTACTTTTTCCTACGCATCAGCCTTACCTGGTTGGATCGCAACAAATCCATTGCGGTATACCGTATGACAGAAAACAGCCATGTTTTAAAAGTGGACTTTCCTTTGAAGTCCGCTTTGCCTTCCAAAATCTTTAAGTACACGGTTTGTATGACGTCTTCTGCCATAGACTTGTCCTGAGCCGTACATCGCATTGCCCAGACAAAGCTGGATTCATGCAGCTCTTTCAGTCTCAAATGCAGGGTCGGTTCATCCATATTTGCCTAAAACTCGATTATAGGTCGGAACAGTATCTAGAATATATGACAAGAGTACAAGTTTTTTACCAGGCATTTAACTTCCAAGGTTTGATCTACCAGGGAAACGAGCTGGGCTAATTGCTCCCGGCTACCCACATGTTGAAATCGCATGTTTACTATCTGCAGTTCATAAACATTACTCATTCAACCATTTGGTAGAATGATTAAATTCCCCTATCTTTGTATGAAATTCTGGGGTCAAACATAAAATCATGAAGCTATGAATGCAGTAAAAGTAGAGTACACCATCAAGCCGGAATACCGGGAGACCAATAAAAAGAATATCCGGCGGGTAATGGAAGCATTGCGATTGCATCCCATTGCCGGCATGCAATACGCAACCTTTACCGATGAGCAAAATCCCGATACGTTCATTCACATCAATATGGCCAGGGATGAAGCGACCATGGCAAAATTAAACGACGTGGGCGAATTTCAGGATTTCCGCAAAGCATTAAAAGAAAGTCATCCGCTTTCACCGCCGAAACAAACCAAACTGAATCTGGTCGATGCCGGATTTAAACTCTCCTAACTGTCGATGGAAAAAGTATTTTCCGCATTGTCTGACGTAAATCGCAGAAAAATTATTGAATTATTGCATGAGCAGGACTCCACCCTATTGGAATTAGCCGGGCATTTTTCCATTTCATTTCAGGCCTTGAGCAAACACATAAAAATTCTCGAACAAGCTCAAATAATAAATAAAGAGGTGAAGGGTAAGTACCGGCAACTTTCGTTAAATGGCCATGCACTAAGAGAAGCAATGGAATGGATGGCCTACTATTCGAGTTTCTGGAATGAGTCATTCGATAAACTGGAAGTTCAAATAAGAAATGCCCAATCGGATGATCACCGAAACTAGCGTGTATATTGAGCGGAAATTCGAGTGTGCGATTGATGAACTATTTCAATGGCTGGTCAACCCGGAATTAGTGGCAAAATGGTTTGGCCCCAAGCAATTCTCTGTGACCAACGTGACCAATGATCTGAAAATTGGCGGTGCCTTTGAGATAGAATTAACGAAATATCCGGATAAAGTCCTTGTGATTTCCGGAAATTATCTGGAAATCGAAATGCCCCGGAAACTTGTTTTTACATTTCACTACGGTGGATTTAATAATCCTCCCCCGGATAGTGTGGTCACCATGCTCCTGGAAAAAATTAGTGCAGAGTCCACCCAGCTCTTTCTCGAGCAAAAATTTGCAGTTGCCCCCACTGATTTGGAGCAAAGAGACCAGGCATGGCGTTATATGTTTAGTAAATTAGCGCAACTATTAAGTTAGGTCTCCTCCGTCTTTATGGTGAAATTTAGGTGATCATTAATTGTCACGAAATCCATTGAGGATCGATTAACCCGACATTTTAAAACATTATATTAGCCTTTCTACCGCATCATAAACCATGAAAATAACCGCAATGGGTATACAACGTCGACGTTTTTTCCTTTGGCTTTTTATAGGCCTTTTGAAATGTCTATTCATTACTCCCGATTGTAGTGCCCAAGGGCTTCAGACCATTACCAAAGAAGCTTTACGAGACAAAATAGAAGCCTATTGGTATGGACAGCTCGTAGGTAATTATATGGGATTTCCCTTTGAGAATGTGTACCGCGAGGAACCCGTTCCTATTTTAATTGAGCGATATTTTACCGTAGAAGATCTGAAGGATTTCGATCTGGAAATGAACAAAGACGATCGCAGATCTTACGGACACATCATGGCTGATGCGATGGGAGGTGCCTGGAGTGACGACGACACGGACATAGAATTTGTCACCTTGCACGCTGTCGAAAAATATGGTCTGGACATTACCTATTCCGAAATAACGGAGATGTGGAAAGCCCATATTAACCGCTTTATCTGGGCAGCGAACCGCAAGGCCCGCGACCTGATGGAAACCGGCCTGGTGCCTCCAGCTACCGGCAGCAAATTGAACAATCCCTACTGGTATCGTATCACTTCACAACTGGTCAATGAAATTTGGAGTGTATTTTATCCCGGCATGATTGATCAAGCTGCAGAGCGGGCCGAGTGGGGTGCAAAAATCATGTGTGACGATTGGGCTGTGCACGCCACCCGCGCTTATGCAGTCATGTATAGTGCAGCATTTTTTGAAAATGATGTAAAAAAACTGGTATCGATGGCCGCTGAATCCTTACCGGACAAGAGCCCATATAAAAGAGGAATGATCGACGTCATGCACTGGTACTCCATTAACGATGATTGGCGTGCCACCAGAAAATTAATCCACGAAAACTACTATGAATTTGTCGATGATTTTAAAGTTCCGGATCCTTACGTTGCCGCTGTGGTCAATGGCTTATCCGGCATTATGGCCATTCTTTACGGACAGGGTGATTTTCGCAAGACGGTGGGCATTGCGGTCAGTGCCGGATATGACTGCGACAACCAGGCGGCAACCTGTGGAGGCCTACTAGGAATAATTAATGGAACGAAAGGAATCCCGGAAGATTTACTGCTAAAATTACCCTCACGCTACGATTGGAAGGTCCCTTTTAACAATACGTACATTAATTATTCCCGGGACAACCTGCCAAACTACAACCGGATCAGTGACATTGTCAATCGAATTCTTACCATCAGTGAGCAGGCGATCCTGGACAACGGCGGGAGTATAAAAACTGATCGCGATACTGTGTACCAGATTACAAATGATTATTCATCTAATTCGTCAAAAGATGACGTTGAGGGACTCATCACTTTACTGGCAGACCTGGAAGCAAAGGAGCAAATCTCTTTGTTAAGGCAACATTTTCGATCGGTGAGGACCATGGTCGAAGACAAGACACATGACATAGCCTGGACCGCGCAAGACAGTAGCTGGGCAAGCAATGCGCTCACTTTCTTTCGCAACGAAGGTGCCCACTGGAAAACCTATACCGAGGGCCCAAGGCCTTTGATTATGAGCTTCACCTCCCCTTCCGATGGCAAGAATTCTTTTTATTGGTTGTTCTTACCCCGGGCATTCGATTCCACCGTTCACGATTATCCATTTTATATGGAACTGCACGGCAGTGGCGGCGGAAAAAATGACAATCCCAGAAATATGCTGTTCCGGCCACTTCAGCCGGAAATTAAGGGAGTAACCAGTCAGGGTTATCGCAAGGAGGGTCTTTTCATTTATCCCTGGGGCCGCGGCGATAAATGGTACCGGGATCAATCTGAAAAAGACATTTTTGAATGCTTAGCCCATTTTGATAATTTATTTACCACCGATGCTACCCGGCAATATATTTACGGGTTTTCTATGGGTGGTGGTGGTGCGTTTCATTTTGCACAAAAAACACGGGAGCGGTGGTCGGCAGTAGGTATTTACTCCGGTGCTCTGGGAGAATTCACCAGGGATCAGGCGGCGTTACTTAAAAATATGCCGGTCTGGATTATGTGGGGAGAAAAAGAGCGGCTTGCAGCCAGTAATAAAAAGCTGAAAGATTATTTACTCAACGTAGGAGCCGATGTACGGTGGAAGGAAATAGAAAATATTGAACACAAATACCTGGCGGAATACCAAACTGATTTAATGGATTGGTTTCTCACCAAACATAAATAAGGTGGTCACCCAGAAGGGTCCTTACAGGTCTGAAGAATTTTCGCAAGATCTGATTCCTGTTTTTTTTTATTTTATCACCTATATTTTTTTCAAAAATATCTTCCGAAGCAACAATATTTAATATCAAGAGATGAAGGTCATACTACTTATATTTATCACTATATCCATATCCGCATTCTCGCAATCAACATCGACTGTCTTTCCCGGAGTAAAATGGATGGAGGCACCCCCGGAAGAGGTTGGAATAAATACGGCACTTTTAAAACAGGCGGTCAACTTTCTTGAACAGAACTCAGGGAGCGATGGTGCTCAGGAACTGATGATCATCCGGCAAGGGAAATTAATTTATAAAGGAGACAGTATTTATAAAGTTCATGGCGTTTGGTCTTGTACGAAATCATTTACCAGTACGGTTTTAGGTTTACTTATCGATGATCAAAAGGCAGAACTACACACGTTATCCCGAACCATTATTCCCGAAATGGCACGATCGTATCCGGATG
>JABDLW010000721.1 GCA_013001805.1 Saprospiraceae bacterium
AGTGGAAAGGGGCCGGCTATCGAAATGTTAAACTGTTTGCAAATCACTGACCTGGCACAAGTGACAGCGCTTATGTTTCCCAAACCAGTTGCTTTTCTAGATGCGATACCTCCCTCTTACCAATGGACCGAAAATCTCTACGAAAGGCTGGGAGAGCCCAAGGCTTTTAAGAAAATCACAAAACTCTCCCAATGGCATATCGGGAAATAAATGGATTAATCCTGGTAAGAGATATATTTGCACAAGCCATCGTTGCTATCAACTAAATATGATTTTATTCTGCTTTTAAATCTTTCCTGGCATAAATAACCGTCGAAACTATGAGATCGAAACTTATAACACTGGTTCTGGCAGTCTTCACTGTACCAGCATTGGTTGCTCAAGACACCCGGGAGAAAAGTGTGATAATTATCGATTCCAGACACTATAGCCATGTCTTTGCTGAAATGCGCAATTTCAGAATATTTCTACCGGCCGGTTACCATAACTCTCCCAATAAAAAATATCCCGTTATTTATTTTATGCACGGATGGTCACAACGATATTTTGGCAGTGGTGGGGACTCCTACTCGGAATATGATGAGGGCAGTGACAATGATGGGGACAACATTGCCAATTTTGTATCGCAGCACGATGTCATTGTCGTAAAATCTGATGGTTATAATCGATCATCGGATGAGGCTTATTATGTAAGACCATACAATATCGGTCCGGTGGAAAACTATCGTCAATTCCCCATTTATTATCCCGAACTTATCGAGCATATTGACCGAACTTACCATACCATCCCAGACCGCGGCCACCGGGCTATTTGCGGTCTATCCATGGGTGGGTTTATGTCATTTTTTATTGGAGGAAAATATCCTCATTTATTTTCTGGAGTAGGTAGTTTTTGTGGTTCACCGGAATTTGTTATCGGCCCCAGGGATATGCCGGTGGAATATCGACACATGGATATGTATCAGAATTATCACGGAATGAATGTCCGCCTCCACTATGGTGACCAGGATTTTATTCGGGGCTATCACGAAGATCTTAATCGCGTTTGGATAAAGACAATGGATCAGTATTCGTTTAAAATATTTCCGGGAGATGAACACACCACCAGTGGATTGGGGGAGATGTTTGAATTTCTTTTGCAGACTTTTAATGATTCCCGGGATAAGCCGGAGCGATGGGATCACATTGATATTTACCCTAATTTTTCGGTATGGGATTATCAGGTAATTTCAGACCGTGGGATTCCCGGATTTACTCTGCTCGAAGATGTCGATGTCAGAGGTTTTACCAGTACCGTCAGAGAATTCCTACCCGGTGGTTCAGCTCTACCCCATGTAAATTTGTCCATTTTAACGCCAGCGATCTATTTAAAAGACCATATTTATGAAATTACTGATTATGATGCAACCAAAGGTATGGTCAGACAGTATACCACCAGCAGCGACGAACTGGGTAGAATAAAAATTACCTGCAATGGCTCCATCCACCACGTTGGAATTAATCAACCGGGAGATGGACCTAATATCGCACTGATCGACTATGCTGTGGAAGGCATGGATTTAGCCTCAGTAGATCGGGACATTCATCTTTCGATTAATCTCTTAAACAAAGGCGCACTGGGAAGCGGTGCTCTACAAATGACCTTGTCGTCAAGAGATGAGCATGTAAATATAACGTCTCCGGTTTCATCTTGTGCCGGTGTTCCGGTAAACTCAATCAAGGCAAGTCTCACCCCTTTCGAGTTTCAGGTTCAAGGGGATTCTGAAATAGTGAGATTATCTGTTGAGATCACGGATGGAGAACAGTTATGGCATGAAGAGATCACTCTACGCATTCAGCCGGCTTTAAGTGAGATAAGCGACTATATAATTGCCGATGGGGGAATTTATACTGTGGCCAAAAGCGGTAATGACATCGAAACGGTTAAAGTAGGCCGGGGAAATGCTGATGGTATACCCAATCCGGGTGAGTTTATCGAACTTCTGGTAAAGGATGGAAGTAAATATTGGCGTACTCAGGTATGGACCAAGGATAACTACCTGAATCCGTTTGGTATTCGACTAAGAAAATCAGATAATTGGGGCAGTTACGATCATGTGGGCGGTTCGGCAAAAAATTCCATTACAGTAATCTCTTCAGATTGCCCGCAGAATCGGCAAATCGCCATGGCAGTTGAATATTGGCTCCCTAACTACCCTTTACATACGATTAAGAAAGGCCAGATCAGTTTAAAAGTGGAGGGGTCCGATCAGACACCGCCTGAGATCGCCTGGGTTCAAGTGCCGGGAGACAATATTTTGATGGTAAAAATTCATGATGGGGCACCTGTGATAAGTGCACGGGCAACGCTAATTGATAAGAGTAAGAATTCATTTACCATAACACTCAACGACCTGGGAACGGATGGTGACAAGGCAGCAAATGACCAGGTTTTTTCTGCAACAGTGCCTTCACAACAATTCGGCTCTTACCGGGTGATCATCGAGGCACTGGACTCGAATGGGAATCAGGTCATTGAGGAAGTAGACCAACGATTTATTTTACATTAATAGTTCGTGAATTCATAACAGGGAAAGCATGGCAACACAATATGATCGTCACTATTAAAGCAATTTATTCTCGCTTTATAATTTTATAGAAAATGTGATGGCTATCTATCGACCTGTAATTCTGGTTGATAGGGAGAATAGGAGCTAGTAACCGCACAAGGAGTCATTAAAGTAGAAACAGGGACAAATGATCTTACTGGTCGCAGAATAAAAATAGCATCGATAAATGTTGTTTCCCCTGCCAAAGCTCTACATTTGAGTTCAAGTCACGATAAACCAGCAAAGATGAAGGAATCTATTTCTCTCACTAAAATTGGCATTCACAAAAGTAAATTGCACTATCAGCTTTCCCCGGCAGAACTTCATAAGGTCACCCTGGAAAAAGGGATGGGCAAAGAAGCGGATTCCGGCGCTTTGGCAATTAACACCGGCGAGTTTACCGGTAGATCACCTCTAGACCGGTTTATTGTGGTTGATGATATAACCCAGGAATTGGTGTGGTGGGGTAATATAAACATGCCATTTAATTCGGAGAAATTTGACAACCTCTATCAAAAGGTCATTGCATATTTAGACGGCAGGGAATTATATGTTCGCGATTGTTATGCCTGTAGTGACCCAAATTACCGGTTAAATATCCGGGTGGTCACTGAATATCCATGGTCAAACATGTTTGCTTACAACATGTTTATCAAGCCAACAAAGCAGGAACGCAAGCACTTCGCTCCCGAATGGCTCGTAATTAACGCTCCCGGTTTTCGGGCAGATCCGAAATCAGATGGTACACGGCAACATAATTTTGCTATCATCAACTTTACAAAAAAGATCATATTAATTGGCGGTACAGGATATACCGGAGAAATTAAGAAGGGAATATTTTCTGTCTTAAACTTTCTCTTGCCGGTATATAAAAATACATTACCGATGCACTGCTCGGCAAACATGGGAGAAAATGGTGACACGGCGATTTTCTTTGGATTATCCGGATCGGGAAAAACGACATTGTCGACGTATCCATCCAGAAAGCTAATTGG
>JABDLW010000725.1 GCA_013001805.1 Saprospiraceae bacterium
ACCAATCTAAGCTGGTCACATTTAAATCCTCGCGTTGGTCGAGATCGTGAATTAGAATAGCGACCTTTTCTGCATGACCTTCCGGCCAATTTGGTTGGGGAAGCATATCGTCAATTACATATAACCCACCCAATTTCAGGAATCCCAGTACCGTGGTGAGGTGACAGTATTTTCCCGGCCAGGTGTCGGCAAAATCAGATCAAATTTGTCCCCTTGATATTCTTTGATCCAGGTTGAGCCATCACATAAGAGCATCTCCACCCTCGGGTCGGATTCGCAATAGTGTTTGGCTACAGCCAGGTATTCAGCATTGTTATCCAGTGTAGTAATATATGAGTCCTGATCCATACCATCCACCATCCAGGACAGAGACAAGCCGGTGCCGGTGCCCAATTCTAATATATTGGAACTGGGTTTGGAAGTTGCCAGAGTTCTCAGTAATTGTCCGGTTCCAGGATCCGATGCCATGGGAAAACCGAGAGCGGAGGACTCGTGGGCAATTCCCGGATAACTGACCGGAAAGGAGGATATAGCTTTTTCATCCATTTAGTCGTAGTCGCTGAATATGGCTTGAATTTTCTCGACTGACATTTGGTCCTGGTAAATTATCAGCCTGTATTTTAATTTGGTCGCCTCCCGGTTGGAAATAGCAGCGGGCTTGCGTCCCGGATACACGACATTCTGCATGCTCCTATTATTTCGTAAAATCCAGGGTTCAGGATGAGTAGGATTATCCAGGTGGGAGATGATAACAATTCCAAAGTTCGTTCCGTCGACACCGGATCCGGACATATCCATCCAGGGACCGGCACTCAGTGCGTTAGTTGTTGGTGTTACCTGGCCAGTTGAGGAGTTGAATTGGATGTCATCAGGTAGTATCATTCGTACCGAGAAGCCTCCATAGCCTTTGTCATCATTTGAACCACCGATTTTGAGATCGGGTTCTAAAGCCAGCAAGGCAATCTCAAAGTCAATTATCCGGTAGTTTTCATTTCGGGGATGTACCGTGATGCGAGTACTTTCAGATAGAAATGCTACCTCTTCTCCTATGTAATCTTTCCACAGGGGTGATTTCCAGTAAGTCTTCGCACGTAGTTCCAGAGTGCCATCGGATTTCAGGAGTGGCTCGCGCGACTCAACATCCCAGGAAAAGTCTTCACAGGCCCAGGCATCACCGATTGATTTTTCTCCGATAAGCACCTGATGCCAACTCCAGAAAATACCACGATGATGCAGGTGGTCATCCGGAAAATCTTCCGTTAAGATCTGGCCGTTAAGACCATAAAGAGGATGGACATAGTTGGCGCGGGGGAAAGTCCCATCTTTTGAGGTTGTTTTTTTCTGAAAAAACAAAACCGGCATGTCACCTTCCTTCACTAAAATACCCTCCAGGTTATCCTCCGATGTTAGGGTTTGAGCCATGCTTTGGCTGCAAATCAGCATCAAACCTAACCAGAAATTCCACTTCATATTTCGCATTTTTCTAATGGTTGAGCCACCTGTGTTGTTGAATTATGGCCGTCACCGATTTAAGAATAGATTTGTCTACTGGCCGGTTGAAAAGTGCAACGATCAGTATTTGTTCTTCGGGAATATTTACATAATATCCCCTGAAGCCACCCTGTGATCCCGTGTGGAATATCATATCTTTCGCAAATGTGACCCCGGAAAATAAGGCCTTTTCACCTCTCCACCACCCATACCCGACAAAAGGATGATCTGATCCAGACCAGTTTGCTGAGTACCAAGGTCTTTGTGCTTCTTCCAACATAGATTTGTCCCTTAGGAATTTTGCTGCTTTTAAAGCCTGATAATACCTGACTAAATCGATTGTCGAGCTCCAGATACCACCGTTTCCTGCCGCAGCAAACGTAGGGAATTCTCCATAATCCGACTCCACGAAATGATTGTTCTGTAGCACATACGCATGAGCCACTCCTGTTTCGGGATGAGGTCCGTCTGTGATCTTACTGTGGGTCATGCCGGACTTCTGAAATATATTTTCCTCTATAAACTCCTGCCATTTCCGTCCTGTTACCTGCTCTATGATCAGGGCCAATCCATTGTAGGCGGGATTGGAGTATTGGAACTGACTTCCCGGGATGAAGTTTAGTTGATCACAAGATAACAGGGGAGAGAAGTTTTCCTGGTCCCGGGCTGTTAGATAAAATTCGCGGTTGTTTTGAACATCCCTGAGATCCGGGAGACCGGATGTATGTGTAAGTAAATGTTTGATGGTGATTTCATTTACAACTTCCGGATGATCAAATGCAAAATATCGCGTTACGGGATCCATTAGGGACAACTGACCTCGTTCTGCTAAAATTAAAATACCCATTGCCACAAAAGTCTTGGAAATCGAACCGATATTGAAGACGGTCTCCGCATTGATTTTTTCTCCGGAGGCTAGGTCGGCTATCCCGTAACCCTGGGAAAACACAATGGAGTCGTTTTTTAGAACCAGTAGCGATCCTCCGGGCTCATCTTCCCTGAAGTTTTCCAGCATTAATGTCTGGAGGTCCGCATGGAGAGTCTGTGACAAGATAAATTGTTGCAAAAAGATTAACAGAGGGAGTAAAAGTCTGAATGTTTTAATCATTGATTAATGTCCTAGGGTAAAAGATCCTGATGATGTACAAGAAAATCCATTGTGACCTGAAAATACTGGTAAAAAATTGATCCTTCCCGGAATTTTCTTACTTCACCACAACTTCGCTACAATTTAGACAAGGAAACCCCTTATTCCTTCAAGCCTCATAACAAATTTCTATTGCATAATCCAGGTTAAATTTAGTGCTGAAAATCGAAATGGTTATAAGAATAATGTAAACATCTCCAGTGCTATCGTCTGTGACTCTTCGATTTCGGTGTGATTGCGATCAATCCTGATCATTTGCGTTAAGCCAATCTGATCGGGTAAGTTTGAATATGAAGCAAAGATCCAGGTCAAACATTCTTTCCCCGACAAATTTAAAGTTTAATCGGTTATAAAATCTATGTGCTTTCGTATTTGATGCCAAAGGATCAAGTAATACTGCCATTACCGTCTCATCGGAAAAAATGCGCTTCAGTGCCAAGTTCATCATTTCGGTGCCATATCCTTTTCCAAGATCTGATTGCTCGCCGATCCAAATATCTATGGCCCGATAACCGGAGTCAATACTTCCCCAGTATTGAGATATTTCCCTGGCAGGATCGATAATTTGCAAGAATCCAACCGGGCGTTCATTTTCTTCAGCAATCAATTGTTCACGCCAACCGTAATTTATTTCGAGATCAGTCTCCCATTGCCAATCATCATTAGAAACGGCAGCAGCAACATGTGGCTGTTTATCCCAATGTCGCAATAAGTCAACATCTTTTTTCGTGGCTGGTCTGAGATGCATTATGTCGTTTTTCCAGGCGTATTTGGACAGGCCAAAATACAATTTTATCTGGCAGGTACCGTAGGAGCTCCTGGTGAGATTTAGTGAATTAACAAATCATTAGGCTTGACCTTGTTCTAAATTGATCTGACATTACATGCTATTTAGGGAGCCATGACATGTAAGGGTGATTTCCGTGATTAAACCATCCACCAACCTACTGCTTCCCTTTAAAATCTCCCACTGGATTTATACACCGTTTTTCGATTAAATATTGAGCAAAATCTTGTGCCCAAAGCTGATAAGTAAGTGCAGTAGGGTGGACACCATCGCTGAAGAAGATCGCCGGATTATTTTCGATGCCAAACCTGTCACACCATTCCTTCACCGTCAGGTTATGACCACGATAAAAGACGTGCGGATAATCATTCACGATGAGCCGGAGTTCAGCACCTAATAACTCAATTAAATTGCCAATAGTAAGGCGAAGCAGACTGGTAAAGGAAGGGAATTCCTTTATCGGTGGCACACTGATAAATGCGATCGGAGCCTGAGGGAATTTGTTTCGTAATTGCTCAATTAATGATCTGATTTGGCGATTCCACCGAACCGGATGATTCAGTTTAAAGGCATCGTTGGCACCTAGACCAATTACGATTAAATCTGTCTGCGTCTCCGTAATGGTTGGTAAGATATGCTTTAAGACCTGTTGAGCAGTATAACCGCTCTTGCCATAGAC
>JABDLW010000753.1 GCA_013001805.1 Saprospiraceae bacterium
ATCTCAGGCTCGTCCTTTAAAATATGATACGGCCAATGAAGGATCTCGCAGATTCCCGTGACCTCGTCGACCATGATGCCTAGATTATCATGATCCTTCGTCCTGGCATCATAGTAGATCGTTAGGCCCATTATGTGTTTTTTTTAATTCTAAGGACAAATGCCTCACTTTAGCCTTCCGGGATTGGCTTTTAAGAAAGCACTCCAACCACTGTAGTTTTCCGCATCTCCGAGAAGGTTTTTTGATTGGAAGTGATGACAAAGTGCTGCAGCCAAGGCGTCGGTTGCATCGAAGAGTTGCATGTCGATTTTGTTTTCTACCAATTGATCAACCATAGCAGCCACTTGCTCTTTCGAGGCATTTCCGTTTCCAGTTACGGCCAACTTAATTTTCTTGGGAGAATATTCTTTTACCAAAATTTGCTTTTGCAAAGCTGCGGCAATAGCGACACCCTGAGCGCGACCCAGCTTCAGCATAGATTGCACATTTTTCCCGTAGAATGGAGCCTCTATTGCCATTTCACTGGGATCAAATTCATCTATAAGTTCTGAGATCTTCTTAAAAATCTGAAAGAGCTTGTCCTGGTGCGTGTCCATTTTCCTCATCCGGAAAACGCCATGATTTAGTACGGTCAGCTTATTTGACCGGATGTCCAATACGGCGAATCCCAAAACATTTGTACCGGGATCGATTCCTAGTATTTTCATAGCGCATTTTAAGATCAGTGAAGATATTAAAAGAATTTCTCATCTGAATTTTCATTAGTTCAGAGGCCCGAGTAAATTTGGTGTTATAAAAATTTAGTAGTAGCTTACGTGGCTGTTTTAATTTAACCTAGCAGTTCAGGCACTCAAATCTGTAGTTGGGCATGGGGAATAAACCGTGCCCTCTTTTTCATCTCTGAATTACGTTTCCTTTCAGCGTTGCTTCTATTGTTACCTTGCGATATGTTTGCCCGCAAAAAAAAATTCAATTTCCTGCGTGTATCTAAATACTGGTTTAATGGTGTGAAGGGCCTCGTGGCTTTGGTTTTCATAATATTCCTGTATTATCTTTTTGCATATACTGAAAACATCTCAGGGCTTTACCAGGAATTTGAATCCCGTCTCAAAGTACAATCTACGCCTTACCTCCTGTTGGCCTTCTTTTTGGTTGCGGTGAATTGGTGGCTCGAAGCTCTAAAATGGCAATATCTAATGAAACCGATTCAAGCGACTCCTCTGGGGACCGCCTTTCGTGCCGTTCTCATTGGTATTTCCAGTTCGATTTTCACGCCAAACCGCATAGGAGAATACCTGGGACGAGTATTTGCCACCACCAGGAAGCACCGATGGAAAGCTGCCGTTGCCCTCTCTTTTGGCAGCCTGATTCAAATCGCAATAATCAGCATACTTGGGGTTATTGCCTTGATGTATTTCTTTGGCACCGATGATGTGCATCTGAGTATTAGCGTACCTCTTTACACATTATTTGCTTTACTGGTTTTTGCGTTGGCTTCGTGCTTATTTTTTATCGGCCCTCTTGTAAACTCTTTTCAGGGCTGGATCGAGAAAGTATATCAGAAAGCCTGGCCGCAAATACAGTTCCTGATTGCTTTTCAGAAACAGGACCTGGGAGTAATATTTTTACTTACCTCGATACGCATTTTTGTGTACGTAGTGCAGTATCTGGCATTAATAAGATTTTTTGGTGTCAATGTAGACTCTGACCTTGCCATCTGCATGATTCTGATTACCTATCTGATTCAAACAGGTCTGCCGTTACCACTCTTGCTTGGATTGATGGCGCGTGGAGAAATCACCTTACTTGTCTGGAATTATCTGGGTGTAAATGAACTAAGTATCCTCGCTGCCAGTTATGGTCTTTGGGTAATAAATGTCGTCATCCCAGCGTTAGTCGGCATGGTAATCGTTCTCAAATTGGAGCCTAAAATAATGCAGAAATAGATGAAGATGCTTCATATAGTTTTAATGCTCTCATGTACTTTGATTGCAACACCACGCATTGATCCGACGGAAGCCTATGATTATGAATTTGCTGAGGAACAACCATGCTCTGTGGTAAATTCGGTGTTTAATCCTGGAGAGAAAATCGTCTATAAAATATATTACAATTGGGGATTTATCTGGATTGCTGCCGGCGAGGTGGTTTTTAACGTAGTCGATAAGGGAGACCAGTACCACATATCTGCTGCCGGCCGCACTTATAAATCGTATGATTGGGTTTTCAAGGTCAGAGACTATTATGATAGCTACGTCGCCAAGGAAACACTCCTGCCCAAACGCACTATTCGTAAGGTACTGGAAGGAAACTACCGTTTATATGATGATGTCACCTATCAACATCATCGGTCTAAGGCCATATCCAAGAAAGGCAAATCTGCGGAAGACCTGGAAACGGAGGAAGTGACACTCAACGGTTGCACTCATGATGTTCTGTCCAGCATTTATATGATGAGGAATCTGGATTTTGCAGACAAACCAGCTGGAAGCCGTCTGCCTATGAATATATATTTAGATCGTAAGATTTATTCATTGGATGTCATTTATGCCGGTAAAGATGATGCAAAGCGGATTAAAGGTCTGGGACAGTGCAGTGCCCTGGAATTTCGACCGCAACTCGTTGTTGGAAATGTATTTAAGGACAATGAGGGCATGATCGTTTGGGTGTCAAACGATGACAACAAGATTCCTCTTATGATCGAATCACCTATTTCCGTGGGATCGGTCAAGGCGGTTCTTAGTGAGTATTCGGGACTAAAATACCCAGCTCCATTCTAATTTCTTATGAAAAAAATTCTTTGGCCGGTTTCGGTGATCCTTGCATTTTGCCTCGGATTGTATATGATGACCGGCAATTGGCTGCCATGGGCGAAAACCCATACCTCCCACCGAGCCACAACCATTTTAGAGCAGATAGAGAAGGTCACCAAACTAATTACAGTGGAGGGACACTTCGCGGAGATCTATAACTACAAGGACTACTATGGTTATGATTGGTCTATTTTTAGAAAAAAAGCATTGATCCGGGTTCAGGCAAAGGTTTCTGCGGGGTTTGACTTGGGTAAGATGAATATCGAGGCAAATTCAAGTATGAAAGAAATCATTCTCAGCAATTTACCGGAGCCAACAATTTTGAGCATTGATCATGATTTAGACTACTATGACCTCACGGAGGGTACATTTAACACTTTTACCAGGGATGACTTGAATAAGCTTAATGATCAGGCCAAGAAATATATTGAAGAAGTTGCGCTAAGGAGTGACCTGCTGAAGCAAGCAGAGATAAAAGGCAAAGATATGATCGAGACCATCCGGTTTCTGGTTGAGGCAAATGGATGGCAATTGGTCGTCAGGCAGAACGATGTAACCAAAGCCGGTGATTGAAATTGACCGAAAACAATTGGAGCAGTGGACCGAAGAGAATAAAGAATTTGTCCTGATCGATGTACGCGAAAGCCATGAACATAGGGCTTACAACATTGGAGGACTACTTATCCCCTTATCGGAAATTTCTTCACACTATGATAGATTTGACACGGATTTACCGGTGGTTATCTACTGTCAAAGGGGTATTCGCAGTCAGATTGCTATCCAGCGGCTGCAATCAAGATTTCCCAAGGTGAAATTTTATAATCTAACCCAAGGTGTAAAAGAGTAAAACACATCCACCTTTCGCTGATGCCCTTCTTTGCCGAAATGCTAAGTCGCAATAGAAACTCTCATGCATATTCCCGGTTAAAAGTCTATTTTTAGTGACACCGAACATGTAATACGTATTTATGAGCAAATTCGACCCGACTGCAACCGCTGGATTTTTTGGACATCCTAAAGGTTTATCCACATTATTTTTTACTGAGATGTGGGAGCGATTTAGCTACTACGGCATGCGCGCCATCCTCGTCCTATTCATGACTACTGAGACAGCCCAGGAAGGCCTGGGGCTCACAACCGAGACCTCGGGGGCGATCTATGGCTTGTACACAGCAGGAGTATATCTGCTTACCCTTCCCGGTGGATGGTTGGCCGATAATATTTTTGGCCAACGCCGTGCCATCTGGTATGGAGGTATTTTGATCATGATTGGCCACCTTATTTTGGCGATTCCCGGGTCTCCCTCGATATTTTTTGTGGGGTTGGCATTTGTGGCTTGCGGCACCGGTTTGCTCAAGCCTAATATCAGCACCATTGTCGGAGACCTTTATCCAGAAGGCGGTGCTCGCCGTGATGCAGGATTTTCTCTTTTTTACATGGGAATCAATTTAGGTTCATTTCTAGGCCAGACATTTGTCGCCCTGATCGGTGAAAAGGTAAACTGGCACTATGGCTTTGGTTTGGCTGCTATTGGTATGTTAATTGGCCTAATCCAATTTAGAGTTACTCAAGGGAATCTGGGAGATATCGGCTTGACACCCAAGGCAAGTGAAGACACAGAGTCAGGATCTGGCAATATGCGACTTGGCCTGGGTCTCTTATTTGCACTGTTGGCACTGATGGCAGGATTGCAATATCTGGAATATATAGATCTTTTTACTGCCGTTGGGTTCGCCTCAGCGGTTGGAATCGTCATCGTGACGGTTACGATTTTTTATTTCATTTACATCATCGTGGCAGGAGGACTTACGCTTGAGGAAAAAAAGAAAGTCGCCGTAATCTTCCTATTATTTGTAGGAGCAGCCATTTTTTGGTCGGGTTTCGAGCAAGCAGGTTCCTCACTTAATTTATTTGCCCGTGATCACACGGATCGCTTTCTCTTTGGCTGGGAACTACCGGCAGGGTGGCTGCAAAATTTCAATCCGGCATTCATCATTATCCTTGCTCCGATCATCGGATCCCTCTGGATCAAACTGGCTGCACGGAACATGAATCCCGCTACGCCGGTAAAATTTGCCATTGGTCTCATCTTTATGGCACTCGGATTTTTGGTGATGTTCTTTGCCGCACAAATAGTCACTGCAGGCGCTAAGGCTGGAATGGGATGGCTCATAATAACTTATCTGTTGCATTCTACCGGAGAGTTGGCTTTGAGTCCGGTAGGA
>JABDLW010000762.1 GCA_013001805.1 Saprospiraceae bacterium
AGAAATCCTTCTACTATGGAGGTGATTTAAATTTTGGGAATATGAATTCCTTTTTTCGCCAGGGCGGGATGACGGAATTGATCGACGAGAATCAATTTGCTGCATCCGATCAAAATTCAAAGTGGGGTGTCCATGATCATATAGTTTTCGAAAGGTTGAAAGAGGATTTGTCGGCAGAGACGGAAGTTCCATTTTTCAAAACAATATTTACCCTTTCAAGTCATGAACCCTTCGAATTTCCCGGAGAGTACAAATTTGGAAATGATAGTGAAATAAATAGTTTTCGCAGTGCCCATGCCTATACCGATGCCGCGGTGGGTGATTTTGTGCAATGGTGCAAAGACCAATCCTGGTGGGATAATACGCTGCTTATTATTACCGCAGACCACGGTCATAAGCTACCACAACACGAAGGGCCTTTCAATGGTCCATTAAAATATCAGGTGCCCATGTTGTGGCTGGGTGGCGCCCTAAAATCCGAACCAGTGATGGTGGACCATATTTGCTCACAAATAGATTTACCTTATTCCCTCTTACTTCTCCTCGGTGCTGATGTGACGGGATTTGATTGGAGTCATAACGTGCTCATAGAATCGCCGGAGCATTTTGCACATTACATTTATAATAAGGGTTTTGGTACAATTAATGAATCCGGTTTTATTGTCTACGATTATGTAAGTGATAGAATTATAGCACAAGAAGCAGAAGAAGGCGACGGACTGCTGGATTTGGGATTGTCGATCACCCAAACAGCGTACCAGGATTTTGTGGAACGGTGATCAGATTTTAGAATGACATCCTGAGGAATATCTGGGAATATCAGCAAACATACTACCGGTGATAAATAGCCATGAACCCATTGTCTTTACCATCAAAGAAATTTGAAAGCCGATAGAGATATATGCCTGTTCCAACAGTGCACTGGCTCAGTCATTGATAACATCTACAATATAAGAAGATGAGATGTTGACCCCATATCGAATCCCGTGAATGATGTATTTGAAGTTGGTAGATGGATCCCCTTCCTAATTTATATGATCGGGAATCCCAGATACTGACCGTGTTAGTGATTCACATCCGTGGCGATTGCTTGCTGACTTTCGCAGGAGGATCTGTAAAATATCTCGATGACTATTTCAGTACGGCTATTTGGCTAACAAAAGGGATTTAAAACACCTATTTATTGGGCTTTAGGTAATTTTCGACAGCAAATTGTCCAATTTGAGAACCGAGTTTATGTCCTTCTTCGGAGTCATAACGAAAGTGAATCCCCAGAAAGACCCGTGACATAGATGCTTCCATTGCCGCTTCTGAAAAACTCTGAAAAGAACGCGTGGCTGGCGTCATTTTTATTTTTCCCGAAAATGGTCCGGCTTTGTCCACTTCTTCCGTGTGCATGGTAAAACTGTAGTTGTCACCACTGCCTAAAGTTCCCGCTAAAACAGTCATGGCAGCACTACTGGCAGTCCCATGAGCCGAGGGATATGATGGAAATGCATAGGTATGCTTATGCAGGTTGTTCCAGGTTAAATCGGGGTGCGTGTGAGGATTGCCGTCATTTGCTGCCCATCTTATAGCAGTATAGGGCCTCCAATGATTGTAGTAGAATTTGTTGTCAAATACATTGACATAAGCATCGTAGATTGTCATATTTAGCAGTGCAAACATCCTGGCAGCTTCCCATAGATTTAATTTTTCTTTGATCACAAGTTCCCGGGCCAGGCGATTATGCGAATTTTCGACAAAATCTTTCCACCACATAGCTAGATGGGTTTGGTCTTCAGTTCTAACCTCACTATCAAAACTACCGTATTCTTTCACTTCATTAAAAGCTTGGGTATAGGCTTCACTTGTGATATCCGGTGGTGGAGGAGCACGGAATTGATTTTGTTTTTCCAGCATAAATGGTGTCGCAGCCGCCCATCCCGCACCGAAAACGAAGCCTTCCGGTGTGCCGCTGTGTTCGTTAAATTCTGCATACACTCCCGGAGCCATCGGATGCCAAGTGTAATCGGCTGTTCCATCCCAACCATCGGCTTCCCTGTCCTTGAGCACTTTCATGGCCGCCGACTTTCCCAGCTCGACTCCTTGAGATTTTGCGTGATTGTTTTTTACTGATGCCAGCCATTTATTTAATGCCGCTACCAGCTCCTTCTTCTTTTCCGGAAATTGATTTAAAGCCACTTCATAGGCTGCCTGTGCAGTCGCAGCCACTGGACTTGCCTTTGATGCTGACCCAGTAAATGAGTAATGACTGTATTGAGGCACAATGGAATTTAGTGCGTCATGAATGGCAATATGCATCAATGCCTCAGTTCTCACTCCCTTTAGGGTCAGAAGTCCATCCTCGGCAATTGCAAATTGCATAATCTGATCATTCCAGGAGGTAATAGTCTCAGCATCGAAATTATCAACTTTGAGGGTTTGGGTTTCACCCGTCGATATTGAAAACAGAGAGAACAAAATGCTGTATAAGAAATTTATTAAATAATTTGACCCATTCATATCAATAACATTTTTAAATCCAAAAAAATAATATTTTATGAATTTTATGAATATAAACTTCCTACAATTTGACAAATTTAAAATTTTTTAGAATTTCTCCTTGTTGGTTTGTCCATATGATAAAATAGGTGCCGGATGACACCTGCGATAAATCCATTTGCAATGATTGCAGAAAAGGCTTCTGGATTAGTGGATTTCCTTCGGTATTGAAAAGAATTATTCTGCTTTGGGGTACTGCCTGTGAAGCTACTATCTCAATATGACCGAAGTTCGGATTTGGACTTATGCTCATTTTTAGGTTTGGGTAATTTTCTTGAACTGGCGTAGGAATTTCCTTGATTTCTCCTTGAATAAATCCTTCACTAATTGTGACCTTACCAACGTTTTGGGTTTTGATAAAGGACTCACCAAAGGAGAAATGCACCTGATGGTTATCGTTCACAGCGAGCCCGCCTAAAAAATCAATTGAAAATCGTTCGAGAGATTGAGCTCCACCGATTCTAAAGTACAGCTGGATCACGAGAATAAATAGTAGCCTTGGGTATACACACATCTGTATTTTCATTTTTCCGGATTTAAAGATGTCATGAGGGTAGTAATGTCAGCAGTTAATTCATCAATTTGGGATTGCATCACTTGCATAATAGACTTTTGTTCCAAGATTACTTCTTGTTGTTCCTGGATCGCCCGGGTCAATATGGGTACTAAATCACTGGTATTAAGAGTGCGAAAGTCATCGATAAGTTCCTCGCCCACTTTTTCCTCCACTTGTTGAGTCCAGGTGGGCATTGTCTCTTCCACCTCCTGTGCGATAAATCCATGATGGATTAGTGTGTCACTTGGCCGGTAGGTTGCATCCCATTTAAAAGTAACGGGTCTTAATTTACTGACTATTGACATGGCATTTTGTATGCTACTTACATCGTTTTTAACTCTTCGGTCCGAGCTTGTGGCCCACGTTGATTGAAAAGAGCGGGCAACGCCGTTGACATGCAATATATGGGAGGGATTACTCAGTCCTATTCCCACTCCTCCTTTACCGATTCCCTTTTGCAGAATCACCAGATTACCGCCGTCGTGTTGTAAAAACAAACTACTGGTTTTACCATTGTTCCGGGCCATAATTTCATTGTTATCCAAAACAACGTTCGCCCCGGCTTTTGGTCCAACCAGGAGATATCCATCACTGCCCAGTGAGGCATCTGCCCCAAATAAAATGTTCATTTTCGGTTTGTTTGTATAGTTG
>JABDLW010000763.1 GCA_013001805.1 Saprospiraceae bacterium
TGTTTTACCTTGTCCGCATGGTAAATTTTTCCAAAATTAAAACGGACCTGATCAAAAGTAATCCTGGGAGCATGTTGACTATCAGGTTGGGGCCGAGCGGTCCGGTCAGATTTCTCAGCATTCTTGGAAGCTACTGTATGAATTGGCTGCACGATCGGTTCCGGGAGTTCGGTTTCTGGTTGACTTGCAGTATTTCTTGAGTCACAGAAAAGGAATAGTATGCTCAGAGCAATCAGAAAAAAAAATCTCATTTGGTTAAAGATAATCATCTTATGAGCATGACACTGCCTGTCTTCACCTGGTCCTTGCCTTGGCAGGTGTATCTTATTTTATAAAGAAATAGCCCCGGATTTAGATCTTGTCCCTTATATGTGCCATCCCAACTATCGCTAACCTGTGATGCCGAGAACACCTTATTTCCTAAACGGTCAAATATTTCGAATGCCTGGAGTTCCTCCAATGCAAAAGGATTACTGATGAAAAATGCATCATTGCGTCCATCACTGTTGGGAGAGAATGCATTGGGCATAGGTACTAATCCACATTCAATATCATTGGGATTGATCACGGTAACCAGTACGGTATCGCTGGCAGTACATCCTCCGTATTGGTAGGAGGCGGTAAATGTCTGTGTCGAAGGCGGTGATGCCAGCGTATTGGCTGCGTTGGGGTCATTGAGAAGATTAGCCGGAGACCAGGCAATTTGCGAAGCACAGGTGCTTCCGGATCTGAGCAATGCTGTACCCCCTTCATAGATCGTAGTATCACGGGTTAATATGCGATCTGGTCCCAAATAGAGATCCCGTATTTCTTCATTGTCCAGCACACGATTGTACATCCGCAATTCATCGATATAGCCATTAAATCGCCGGTCAGTGGTGCCGATACAAGGACCGTTTGCTATATGCAGGGGAGTACCGGTAGTAAGATCAAGGAAACCGGTAACTGGCTGGCTTGCAATAAGCTTTCCATTGATGAAGACCTGATGGTTTCGGTCATCTTTTGTCAGGACCAAATGTATCCAACATAAGGACGGATCAATCTTCTCCAGAAAACTGGTGCGTTTATCATTTGCTTCGGCAAGATCTACTGACAGGGTATGTGAGGAGGGGGTATAGCGAATCGCAAAGGCACGATTGAAATTGCAATTAGACCGTTTAGAAATGATGTCGTGTGTTCCCGAGCCATTTTCCACTCTGAAGTAGAAACTCATAGTGAATTTACTAGCCTGAAAGTAAAATTCAATATTGCCACTTAAGGCGGCATAATCATCCACACCATCCAGATAAAGACCATTCCCAAGTACGCCACAATCACAAACCGGATCGCCATAAACAATGCCGTCCGAATTATTGAGACTTACGTCTTTAGCATCGCAATTCTCAAAAGGGTAATAGGCAACCAATCCACTTTGTGGCTGTGCTGCGATAATCAGATGCAAGCCGGATAAGAGTAAGATTATGAAATGCTTCATGCTGGTTTTATGCATCCTTCATGCCAAATAGGCCACCCAGGCCAGGTGGTATCATGTCATTGATCATCTTTTGAGCTTCCTCCGCTTCACATTCGGCGGCTAGCTCAAGGACTTGATTGACGGCAATCACCAGGAGATCTTCGAGTTTTTCTATCTGGCTCATATCCAACTTGGAGGGGTCTATTGTGATATCCAGGACCTCCCGGTTGGCATTGGCTTTGACCCGGATGGCACCATCTTCCACTTCAGCTTCAAGGACTTCCAACGCAAGTTTGGCCTTCATTTCTTCTTTTTGGCCCTGCATTTTACCAAAGATTTTGTCAAACATAAGTACGGATAGGTTTAATCGTTACAATAGAACGAACACTCAAAAGTAAATGTTTTGAAGTTAGTTTTTCATTACATGGAATAACCGCTAAGATTAGAGAATTCCGAAAGAATGATTAAAGAAATAGAGGTAAAATAGTAACAACATGTAGCCTTCCCATTTGGTAACGCGACCACCCATGGAAATCAGCGCAAACAAAAGAGTACAGGCGATCATAAACGGCAAGTAGAAGCTAAGCGTTACGTCAGAAATTATCAAAGTGCCAAAAAAGCTGGGAATCGCCATCACAGCATAGGTGTTAAATATGTTGGATCCCAACACATTTCCTACCGCTATACCCGGTTTGCCTTTTAAAGCCGCAGTAATGCTAACCGCCACCTCCGGGAGTGAAGTGCCCAGCGCCAGTAGTGTCTGTGCCAGAATCGTCGTATCCATTTGAAACCCTTTGGCCAGATCGCTTATGGCATCAACGGTAAAGTCAGCACCATATTTAACAAAAACACCTCCCAGAAGTAATAGCAGGTAATCCTTCCAGGAAGATTTCGGTCGCTCCTGGTCGCCTCTTTCGTGTCCGGTAAGGGAGTTTAACAGAAATATGGTTAGACCGATTAAAAACAGAATAGCCTCAAACCGGCTCAAATGTTGATCGGCGAGACAAAACCACATGAGAAATGCCGACCCCAGTAGTAAGGGCATGTCAATGTCCATGATGTCATAGTCCATTTTGACCACGCGTCCGACGGTAGCCACCAGACCCAATACCAATAAGATATTGGTGATGTTAGAGCCCACTACTACACCAGTGACAATTTCTGAATTTCCATTCAACACAGCGGAAATGCCGGACGCAAGTTCAGGTAGAGAGGTGCCAAAAGCAACAATGGAGACTCCGATGATGAAGGGTGAGACGCCTAAGGACAATCCGATCCGCTCAGCGGAATCGACAAACCAGTCTGAACCCTTCACCAAGATGAAGAGACTTCCTCCTAATACCAGTACATTGAGAAGAATATCAGAAAGCATCAAACATGTTTGATTAGAGCGTGCAAAAGTAAAGATAATCTGCTTATCCCATCATTTGAAGAAGGTATCTCGTAATAGACCTGGAACATAATGCTAACACCGGTTTCCTCCATTTGTTAAAGACATCTAAAGGATCCATTGAATCTGATATCATGATTCACCTGTGGCACCGCCCCTGAACTTAGGTCAGAGCAGGTTTAAGCAAAAAGCCAATTTGGATTGCCGTGATACATCTGCCTACATACAAACGACCTAAAAATTCATTTATCTTCCAGCAAACGCAAGTGGGTAAATTATCTACATTTGTACCATGGCAAAAGGAAAGGAAGTCGTCAAACAAGAACCTGAGGCGGAAATGACCTTCTTAGAACATTTGGAGGCTTTGCGATGGCACATTATAAGGTCACTGGCTGCCATTGCGCTTTTTGGAATCGTCATGTTTCTTAGTAAGGAATTCGTGTTTGACCGTGTCATATTTGGGCCAAAATTTAACGATTTTCCCACCTACAAGATCTTCTGCTACTTCATAAATACGATGTGTCAACCTCCGGTTTTTGAAGTTCAGACAATTAGTGTGGAGGAAAAATTTCTCACCCACATCAAAGTATCGATTATTCTGGGAGTGGTTGTTGCCTTTCCCTATGTGTTCTGGGAAATCTGGAGTTTTGTGAAACCTGGTCTCTATCCAAAAGAAAGGAAGGCTGCTCGCGGAATTGTCTGGATCTGTTCTTCACTTTTCCTTACCGGAGTCCTTTTCGGTTATTATATCATCACACCGTTTGCCTTAAAATTTCTGACCGGATATGAGATTGCGACGACCATTTCATCACCCACACTTTCATCTTATGTAAGCAGCATAGCTTTCTACACCCTTCCAGCCGGGTTCGTTTTCGAACTCCCCATAGTCGTTTATTTTTTGACAAAAGTTGGCCTAATTACGCCCGAATTTATGCGGCAATATCGTCGTATGGCTTTTATCATCATACTGGTTTTGTCAGCCATTATCACTCCTCCTGATGTTTTGACTCAATTTCTAATCGGCATTCCAATTTTTGTGCTCTATGAGATCAGTATCATCATTTCAAAGAGAGTAGTTGCAGCACAGAAAGCAGAAGAGGAGAATAGCTAACATCTATGCGTCGTATTTCATCTTCTATCACTTTGTTCTTAAAGATCTTCCTGCCAACATTCTGGTTGGTATTTTTTGGTGCATTTACTGTAGCCGTTTTACTCAGTGGTTTTGGAAAGTCTCCTCTTTTTGGTAGCTGGATTTTCAAGGGAGGGGTATTACTTTTTTATATACTGGGTGCGACCATATTATATTTCACGCTCATGAAATTAAAGCGGGTCGAAAGAGATCATGATTACCTCTATGTGACCAACTATATCAAGACCATACGCTATCCATTCTCCGATATCGAACAGATCTCCGAAACTAGTTTAGTTTTTATACACCTTGGTCATATCAAATTAAAGGCCCCTGGGCTTTTTGGAAGGAGAATCACTTTTGTGCAGAGCCGGCAGAAGTTTGAAGACTATGTAGCAGCAGACCCGGGTTTGTCACAAAAAATCAAGAAAGGAGAGTAGCCGGTTAGGTCTTTTACCAACAAACGCAAAAGTTGACTACGGCTTCTTTCTGCTGGTGTATCTACACGATTCCAGCATCAAAAAAAAATTGACTCCCGACGTATCTTGTCTTACGACATATTTCCGGAAACTATTTACCAGAAAGTGTCACAATCGGACATATCATTTCCTCCATGGAAATCCCACCATGCTGGAAAGTATTTCTAAAGTAATTATTGTAGTAATTGTAATTGTTGGGATACAGGAAGTATTTGTCTTCCTTGGCAAAAATAAAAGATGAGCTTAGGTTAGGTCTCGGCAATCCAATTTTCTCCGGATCACGCATTTCGAACACATCTTTGGACTCGTAGCGTAAGTTTCTTCCCAGTTTATATCGGAGATTGGTTGTCGTTTCACGGTCACCGACCACTTTGGAGGGTTGTTTTACCCGAATGGTGCCGTGATCGGTGGTCACAATTAATGTCACATCTTTATCCGACACTGTCTGCAGGGCCGTCCAGAGAGGAGAATGCACAAACCATGAATTTGTGAGGGACCGATATGCACGTTCGTCACTGGCCAACTCTTTTAGGACCTCCATTTCCGTGCGCGCATGCGACATCATATCAATAAAATTATAGACAATTACTGTCAGATCATTATGTAGGTAGTTTAGAATCTGATCGTCTAATTGTTGAGCATTTGCCGTATTGGTGATTTTAATATAATCCATTTTGATTTCATCGCGCACAAGTCTTTTTAATTGAGCCTGAAGCAATTCTTTTTCATGGAGATTTTTTCCACCTTCATCAGTATCATTTTTCCAATACTTTGGAAAATGTTTTTCGATTTCTGATGGAAGCATACCGGCAAAAATTGCATTTCTACTATATTGGGTTGAAGTCGGAAGAATGCTGTAGAAGAAATCCTCGCTCATGATCCGAAAATTATTGATCAATATTCGTTCGATGATTTTCCACTGATCAAAACGCAAATTGTCTAACACAACCAGAAAAATTGGTTTTTTCTCTTGTAGAAGTGGCAGAACTTTTTTTCTAATCAATTGATGCGATAAGATCGGACCTTCTTCTTTGCCTTGCAACCAATCTGTATAGTTGCGGGAGATGTATTTCGAAAATTCAGCATTAGCCTCACTTTTTTGCATGCTGAGGATGTCTGCCATTTCTTCGGTCCTGGAGTCGTCTAGTTTTAATTCCCAATTAATGATTTTGCGATAAACATTGGTCCAGTCATCAAAGCTCAAACCATTATTTATTTCCATAAAGATTTGCCTGAACTCGACTTGATAATCGGATGCAGTCTTTTCTCTTACCAGACGTTTATTGTCGATGATCTTTTTGAGTGTCAAGAGTATCTGATTGGGATTGACCGGTTTGATCAGATAGTCATCAATTTGCGACCCAATCGCCTCTTCCATGACCGTTTCGGCTTCATTTTTAGTAATCATCACTACGGGTACGTTGGAATTTCCCTCCTTGAGTTTGGCCAGTGTTTCCAACCCCGTCAATCCCGGCATTGATTCATCCAGGAAAATGACGTCAATATCTTTTTGTTGATCAAATTCTTCAATGGCGTCGTATCCATTAGAGACGGTGATCACCTCGTATCCCTTTTTTTCGAGAAATAGTAACTGCGGTTTTAGTAAATCGATCTCGTCATCTGCCCACAATATCTTAATCTTATCCATTCTAGCGCTTGCGTTAAAGAAATTAATAAATCGGTGTAAAAAAATTTAAATATGATGTTAGGTATCGATTTAGACAGATTCTTCTCATTTTTGCCTCCTTCAGAACGTAGTCGTGTCTTCTTATAGTACCTTGCCATATGAATAAGCTCAAGATTTTTAACGACCCGGTCTACGGATTTGTGAGTATTGATTTTGAGATCATCTTTGATCTTATTCAACACCCATATTTTCAGCGCTTGAGGCGCATTTCTCAACTCGGAATGACCAGTCTCACCTACCCGGGAGCAGTCCATTCAAGGTTTCATCATGCTCTCGGTGCTCTGCACCTGATGAAATTGGCCATTGATGTTTTGCGACAAAAGGGAGCGGAG